>DATKVA010000147.1:0-25767 GCA_035530315.1 Rhodanobacter sp.
ATCAGTAAAATCGGAACTACCTCGGGGCGGTCCACTACAGTGAAAAATTCTCGCGGCATACGAATTCCATGCTAGCAGCCAAGACTTTTTTTGAAACCCCACAGGAACAGCTTACTCCACGCATGGAGGAGGACTTCTTTACCTCGCTGATGACGAGAAACAAGACTTACAAGACTACATTTCACGACCGTTTCTCCGACATCAACCCGTACCTCCTGGAGTACCTTCTGCATCATGGGCCAGCAGTGCCAAGGATTTTGGATGTCGGGGTTTCTTCCGGCATAAGTACCGTCGAGCTGTACGACGATCTGCGCCGGGGTGGGCTTGAGGTCGAGATTCTTGCCACCGACATTCTGGTCGACGCCTTTCTTGTGAGAGTGTTTCCCAAATGCCACGCGTTGGTCGATCCGAGCGGATTTCCGCTCAGATTGGATTTGCCCGTTGTCACCATGAAGCCGTGGGTAACACGCGATGATTATTACAACGGGTTTTTCATCTTGCGCAAATTCGTCAATTCTCTATTCACCCGCCGGGCGCATCGAATATTGCGTAACCCGGGCGACGCGAGAATCAGCGAAGTGAAGTTGGTTACCCCGCGTGCACTGGCCAAGGTGGGTATCACCGTGTGCACCGACGATATAAGCCGGTACAACAGCGCGTTCGAGGCGAGATTTGATTTTGTTCGCGCAGCAAACGTGCTCAACAAGGGGTATTTTTCTCCTGCTCTCCTGTCGACGATGATTGCGAACATCGGGCGCTACCTGCGCAAACCCCACGGCAGTCTGTTTGTGGTGCGCACACATGAAGACCGTGCCAACCACGGGACCCTGTTCCGCACGGGAGACAATCAGCATTTTGAGGTGGTTCACAGGTTCGGATCCGGGTCGGAGGTCGAGGACCTCGTGTTGCGCACGGAGATAGCGACACCATGACCACATATGGGTCCGGCGTCCTCGATCCGGCCAGTCATGGGGAATGGTGGCCCCTCGCCGCAACCGCGGCGAGCTTGCGTGGGCAGTTGCGCGATCGGCGACGTTCGCGCCGAAAGGCACCGGGACACCTGCCACCTCTGGACCGAGGAGCAACGAACGTGCAAGAGCAACGGTGTGTTGTCTATGATGAAACACCACGACGGTTGGGCCCATGCCGCTGGCCAGCCAGGGCGGAAGAATTCCGGACGATGCGAAGGTAATGACCACCATCTGCCATTTGGCGTCCAACCACGAGGGCCTCGACACGCGCATCGCGCTCAAGGAGTGCGTTTCGCTGGCGGCTGCGGGCTATGACACGCACTTGGTCATTACGGCGTCGGCAGCCGACGTTGCGCGCGCATCGGCCAGTGGGTTCACGGTGCACGCGCTTCCCGAAGCACGCGGTCGGCTGACCAGGATGCTTGGTCACACTTGGCGTTGTTATCGTACTGCCCTTGGCGTGAACGCGACGATCTACCAAGTCCATGACCCCGAGTTGATCTTCTGCGGGATGTGGCTCAAGTTGCGCGGACGGCGCGTGATCTACGACGTGCACGAGGATTATCCGAGAGACATCCTCGACAAGTACTGGCTCCCGAAATGGCTCCGCAGGCCGGTGTCCGGCGCGGTCAGCACGCTGGAATACGTCGCTGCCCGCTGGTTCTTCGGCATCGTCGCGGCGACGCCGCTGATCGCGGAGCGTTTCCGGCGTATTACGCCCGCGACCGTCAACATCAACAATTATCCGTGGCCGCAGGAACTTGTGTCCGCCGAGACGAGCCTGTCACGCAAACCACAGGTCTGCTACGTCGGCAACATCACCCGCATCCGCGGCCTGCGGGCGATCATCGATGCGTTGGCATATGTGCCAGAGATCACCTTTGTGTTGTGCGGCTCTTTTTCGGAACCGGGCTTCGAGGCCGAACTGAGCGCGCGACCTGGCTGGTCGCAGGTACTGTTCCTGGGCAAGGTCGACCGCGCGCGGGCGCGGCAGGTGATGGCCGAAAGCATCGCCGGCATCGTGACCTTCCTCCCCGTGCGCAGCCATCTGGATGCGCAGCCCAACAAGTTGTTCGAATACATGTCGGCCGAACTACCCGTGATCGCCTCCGATTTTCCGTTGTGGCGAGAGATCGTCGCCGACACCGGTGCGGGCCTGTGCATCGATCCCGAGTCACCCGAAGCGATCGCCGGCGCAATCCGCACGCTGCTGGACGATCCGGCTGCCGCCAGGCGCATGGGCGAGGCGGGGCGCGAGGCCGTGCTGAGTACCTACAACTGGCCCAGCGAGGCCGAAAAATTGACGCGGTTCTACCAGGGGTTCGCATGAGGATCGTTACCGTCATCGGCGCGCGCCCCCAATTCATCAAGGCGTCGGTGGTCTCGGCCGAGATCGCCCGGCAAGGGGCGGTCGACGAGACCGTCATCCATACCGGACAGCACTTCGACGCCAACATGTCCTCGGTGTTCTTCTCCGAGCTGGGCATGCCGGATCCCAAGTATCACCTTGGCATCCATGGCGGCCATCACGGCGAGATGACCGCGCGCATGCTCGAAGCCATCGAGCGGATCCTGCTGGACGAGAAACCGGATGCACTGCTGGTGTACGGCGACACCAATTCGACCCTCGCCGGCGCATTGGCGGCCGCGAAACTCCACATCCCGGTGGCCCACGTCGAGGCCGGACTGCGATCGTTCAACCGGCGCATGCCCGAGGAAATCAACCGGATACTGACCGATCGTATATCGCACTGGCTGTTCGCACCCACCGCGACCGCGGTCGACCATCTGCGCAACGAAGGGCTCGCGCCAGCAAGCATCCATCAGGTGGGTGACGTGATGTACGACGCGGCGCTCCACCACGGCGACCGCGCGGCCAAGTTGAAGAAGGGCGGATCGGCCGGGTTGGCCCTGCCGCCGGGCGGATATGTGCTTGTGACCGCGCATCGCGCGGAGAACACGGACGACGCGGTTCGCCTCCGGACCATCGTCGATGCCGCGCTACTTGTTTCAGGCCAGATCCCGGTGGTGTGGCCGCTGCATCCGCGCATGCGCGGAGCACTGGAGCGCACCGGTTTGCTCGAGACCCTTGCCGCCGGGGCGCAGGTGAAGCTGGTGGAGCCGCTGGGTTACCTCGACATGGTCCTTGCCGAGCGCCAGGCCACCGTGATCGCGACGGATTCGGGCGGTGTGCAGAAAGAAGCGTTCTTCCACGGCGTGCCGTGCGTCACCTTGCGGGACGAGACGGAGTGGATCGAACTGGTCAGCGCCGGATGGAACCGATTGGCGCCGCCCACGGACGCGCAGCAAGTGGCGGACGCAATACTCGCCGCCCGCGGAAGCCGTGGCGCTTCGGTGCAACCCTACGGCGATGGGCACGCGGCGGGGAAGATCATTGTCTCTCTTGCCTCGTAATCCGAAGGATCGGTGCACGGCTCCATGCGCCCGAGTATGTTTCCTGATGCCCTGATTGCAAAGTCAGGCTATAGTCATCGTGTACGGCCGTGCAGTGGCTGGCGCTTGGCCTCGCGAATGCTTTCGTTCCGTCATTGGGAGAACGCATCGTCCGAGCCGGGGTTGCCACTGATCAGGATGGACATCGGTTGGTTGGCGGTTACAGCTCCGGCTGGTCAGGAATTCTTGGCTATGAAGAATTTTGGATTGATTGGTGCAGCGGGTTATATCGCGCCCCGGCACATGCAGGCGATCAAGGACACCGGCAACCAGTTGGTGGCGGCACTCGATCCGAGTGATTCGGTGGGCGTGATCGACAGCTTTTTCCCCGAGGCGGATTTTTTCACCGAATTCGAGCGCTTCGATCGGCATGTGGACAAACTGCGCCGCGCCAGTCATGACCACAAGCTGGACTTTCTTTCGATCTGTTCGCCCAATTATCTGCACGATTCGCATATGCGCTTCGGCCTGCGCTCCGGCTGCGATGTGATCTGCGAGAAGCCCGTGGTATTGAATCCTTGGAATCTCGACGGCATCGAGGAGATCGAGCGCGCCAGCGGACACAAGGTGAGCACGATCCTGCAGTTGCGGGAGCATCCTTCGATCGTCGCGCTGCGGGAGAAAATGCAGCATGCCGACCCTGGCAAGCGACATGATGTGGACTTGAGTTACATCACCGCACGCGGGCATTGGTATTCGCGCTCATGGAAGGGCGATATCAAGAAATCTGGCGGGATCGCGACCAATATAGGCGTGCATTTTTTTGACATGCTGCACTTTATTTTTGGCGACCTGCAAGACAATATCGTGCACTATGGCGCGGAGACCAAGGCTGCCGGTTATCTCGAATATGAGCGTGCGCGGGTGCGCTGGTTCCTTTCGGTCGACATTGCCGATGTTCCGGCGTCACAGCGCCTCGCGGGGCAGCGTACCTATCGCTCTATTATCGTGGATGGTGACGAGATCGAGTTTTCAGGCGGATTTACCGATCTGCATACGCGCTCGTACGAACGGATACTTGCAGGGCAGGGTTATGGCCTCGAGGAAAACCGCACGGCAGTCACTGCGGTGGCCACGATTCGCAACGCCAAGCCGATCGGACTGAAAGGGGATTTCCATCCTTTCCTGAAGCACGTAGCGGCGTGAGAAAGCGGCAGTCGATCGGCGTGTGCTTCAGCGAAGAAGTTCCCTCGCCTGCCCGGAGAGGGTGCGCCGAAGGGGCGGTTACGGGAATGCGTGGCGCGTGGATAATTCGGCATGTGTATGTTCGAACAATGATCCTGGGGTACGCGTCATCCCGACCAGGCGCGTCTTGTCGAGTCGGGCACTTTTCTGGAAAGATGAAGGGAATCGTTTGCTGAACGTCTTTGACCAGCAAGGAAATTCCATGGGGTATTTTGCTCATCCCAGCGCGATTATCGACGAGGGCGCACAGATTGGTGACGGCTCTCGTGTATGGCACTTCGTGCATGTCTGCGCGGGTGCACGGATCGGCAAGGGCGTATCTCTGGGGCAGAACGTATTCGTCGGTAACCAGGTCGTCATCGGCGATCATTGCAAGATCCAGAACAACGTATCGGTGTACGACAACGTGACGCTGGAGGAGGGCGTGTTCTGCGGCCCGAGCATGGTGTTCACGAATGTCTACAATCCGCGCTCGCTGGTGGAGCGAAAAAGCGAGTATCGGGACACCGTGGTCAGGAAAGGGGCGACGCTCGGGGCCAATTGCACGGTCGTCTGCGGCGTCACCATTGGTGCCTTTGCCTTCGTCGGGGCGGGTGCGGTCGTGACCCGCGATGTGCCCGCCTACGCGCTGGTGGTCGGTACGCCAGCACGCCAGATCGGCTGGATGAGCGAGTTCGGCGAACGCCTGGGCTTGCCGCTCGACGGCGATGGCGAGGCAGTCTGCACCCACACGGGCACGCGTTACGTGTTGCGGGCCGGGGTGCTGATCAAATCGGAGGCTGCGGCGTGATTGCATTTGTGGATCTTGAGGCCCAACGGGCCAGAATCGGGAGCAAGATCGATGCCGCGATCGGGCGTGTGCTCGCGCACGGCAAGTTCATCCTGGGTCCCGAAGTCGCCGAATTCGAGGACAAGCTCGCTGCGTACATCGGTGCCCGCCATTGCCTCGCCGTCGCCAACGGCACCGATGCGTTGCAGATTGCGCAGATGGCGCTCGGAATCGGTGCGGGCGACGAGGTGCTGATGCCGGGCTTCACGTATATCGCCACCGCGGAAACCACGGCGCTGCTTGGCGCCCGGCCGGTGTACGTCGATATCGACGCACGCACCTACAACATCGATGCGGCCTTGCTTGAGGCCGCGATCACGCCTCGCACCAAGGCCGTCATTGCGGTATCGCTGTTCGGCCAGTGTGCCGATTTCGGTGCCATCAATGCGATTGCTTCGCGGCATGACATTCCAGTCATCGAAGACGCAGCGCAGAGCTTGGGCGCAACCTGCAACGGCCGCAAGAGCGGCAACCTCACCCGCATCGCCTGCACCAGTTTCTTTCCGAGCAAGCCGCTCGGCTGTTACGGTGATGGCGGTGCCATTTTCACGGACGATGACGAGCTTGCGAAGGTCATGCGCCAGAT
Source organism: Rhodanobacter sp. (assembly GCA_035530315.1). Taxonomy (GTDB): domain Bacteria; phylum Pseudomonadota; class Gammaproteobacteria; order Xanthomonadales; family Rhodanobacteraceae; genus Rhodanobacter. The sequence goes on from DATKVA010000147.1 coordinate 6,026, forward strand.
CGCCAGGCACGGCCAGGATCGGCGGTACCATCACGTGCGCGTAGGCGTGAACAGCCGGCTGGACACGCTGCAGGCCGCCATCTTGTTGGAGAAGCTGAAAATCCTCGACGATGAACTGGCCGCTCGGCAACGGGTCGCGGACACCTACACCCGCCTGCTGACCTCGGCAGGAGTGACGACAACACCGTATGTTGACGCTGGCAGTGTGAGTGCATGGGCGCAGTACACAGTCCAGGTCGCAAATCGCGATCATGTGCAAAAAGTACTCGCCGAGGCCGGCATCCCTACCGCCGTGCACTATCCAACGCCGCTCAACCGGCAACCGGCCGTGGCCTCCGCCGCCGAACTTCCGGTGGGCGATGCCGTGGCTGAAAGGGTCCTCAGTTTGCCGATGCACCCATATTTGACGGAACAAATCCAATCGTCTGTGGTAGAACATCTCGCAGCCGCGCTTCGCGTGACCGCGTAGCCCGCATGGCACGTGGCGCATGGGATGTACTGCACAGACGGGGGTCGAATATGCCATTGCCGATCCTGGTTGCCGCCATCAAGCCGCACCTGTGCTGAACGCACTGTCGATTTGCCTTGCTGGTGCTGACCCTGCCGGGCTGACCCGTGCCGCACGCTCGCTGGAGCGGCAAGGGTTTGAGCGTGCCGCACAGATCGAATGGGATGGCGGCGGTGTGGTCACCTGGGCGCATCCGGGACAACGTCAGACTGAGGATTGCATCGTCCAGACCCCGTTGGGGACGGCTTGTTGTGTCGGGCCGCTGTGGTTTCGGGGACACTTTGGTCGGCACGCGCTGGCGGCGCTGCTCGAGGTGGTGCACGCGACCGGTCGCCTGGAGGAGAGTGCGTTGCGCGGCAACTTCGCGCTGTTTCTGGATACGGGCGATCACACCTGGTTGTTGAATGACGCCTTGGGGTTCGTGCACGTTTACGGCAGCGATGACGGCTGTTTCATCAGCACCAGCTGGCTTGCCACCTGTGCCTATCTGAAACACGTCGAGCTCGATGCGGCTTCCGTCACCGAGTACGTGCTGGTGGGGGCGGCGCATTCGTGCCAATCAGTGGCACGCGGGGTCAGTTTGCTGCCGTTGGGCCAAGTCCGGGATTTGAGGCGTCGGCGTGCGTGGCAGCGTTTCCCCGACGGTTTCGGTTCCAATGCCCCGGTTTTCGGTTCGCCGGAGGAGGCTGTCGAGGCGGTCACCGACCATCTACGCAAGGTTTCGGCCGAGGTGGCGTCGGCCTTTCCGGCCCGGGTCAACACGGCGTTGTCGGGTGGCTTCGATTCGCGCCTGATTGTCGCCGGATTGCTTGCAGCCGGACTCCAGCCGCGGCTATTCGTTTATGGCGATGACGGTTCCATCGATGTGACGATAGCGAGGTCGGTGGCGAACGCGATCGACCTCGCGCTCAATGCGATCGACAAGAGCGAACTGAACCGTGACCTGCCAATGCCAGATCTCGAATCACTGGAACAGAGCGCGCTGTTCTTTGACGGCCTGCCCAACGACGGCATCGACGATCGGGGCGCCGACCGCCGTACCCGGTTGCAGCAGACCGCCGACGGGTCCATTGCGCTGAACGGCGGTGGCGGCGAGATCTTCCGCAACTACTTCCACCTTCCGGACCGCGCGTTTACCGCCCGCGATATCGTGAGGGCCTTCTACCGCGGGTTCAGCCGTGGCGTTTTTCGCGACCGCGACAGCCTGGCGAATTACGAGGCGCGACTCGCCGCATCGATTCGGAACATCGTGGGCATGTCCGAGGCCGGGAAGGAGCGCCTCACGCGCGCGCAGGTCGAGCTGCTCTATCCGTTGTTCCGTTGCCACTACTGGATGGGCGTCAACAACAGTGTGTCGGTGCGACATGGGTACTATGCGACACCGCTGGCGGATCGGGAATCGGTGCGCTTGGCCCAGCGACTGCCCTTGCGCTGGAAAAACGCGGGTGCTTTTCAAAGCCGTCTGGTCGTCGCACTGCATCCGGGTATCGCCGCACAGCCGTCGGCATATGGTTTTCGCTTCGATGAGGGGCCGGATTGGAAGGCGCGGCTCGCGGAGTGGGCGACCTGTGCCCGTCCGGTACGACTGCGCCCGTTGATCAACGCCACGCATCGGCGTTTGGGCAACGTGCGGGTGGCACCAGAGCTGCTGCAACGGTACCGGGAGCTCCTGCCCGGCGAATGGCAGATGGACCCGTTGCTCGATCTTGCGCAGTTGACAGATGGCGGTGCCCTGGGGCGCGCCCTCGCGATCGAAGTCGTGTCGCGACGGATATTCTAGCCGGTACCTGTAGCTGCCCGACGATCGCGTTCTTGTGCGGGCGCCTGTCTGCCATGGGTCAGTGGCCGAGAAAACCCGTAGGGTGAGCCGCAGGGGGTGAGGGCACGTGCTATCGGGTGGGCCGACGCTACCATCCCGCCCCGTGCGTGTTCGCACCTCATCCGGCACTGCGCGCCACCGTCTCCCGAAGAGAGCAGCAAAATCCAGCTGACGGCGAGGTCTGATCAGCCTCTCAACCCGCGCCGGGACAAGCGTTCGTGAAGGAACGACTCGCGGCACGACACTGCCGACGATGTCGTTATCCGCTATTTAGAAAGGACACGGAGAAGGGCAGGGATTTACGATTTTTGTCCCATAAGAGACCCGGTTAGCGCTGATATTCAACACGGGGACCATGTTTTGCAGTCACGCAGCGCGGGTTCTGGCCACGGCCGCGTCAAGGCAGCAACTTGCACGTCGGGTGCGCTCGGAGCACGTAGTGGGCGTAACACGCGGGCGGTGTAGATGTGGGGTGGGGGGTTAAGCGTATTCCTTGCAAGAAAGTCCTCTGTGGGTGACGCCAATGGCGGCGCACCGCAATCGTATTCGGCGAATGCCCGCTCGCACGGCTGCGTTGCGTTTAAGATCGCTCCGTCGCATCATGTCATCCGCGACAGTACCCTCGGGAGACTGTGTGATGTATGAGCAGAGGCCGCCTTCGCGCCGACGTTTCCTGCAAACCGTCATGGGCCTGCTGGGCCTCGCCACCGTGGTACCGCTGCGGCGTGTGTTTGCCCTTTCACCGACACCGCCGGGCGCGACACCGTCGCCAAAGGATGGTGCGCACCTCGTTGTCGTGACGGTTATGGATGGGGCCAAAAGGGCGTGGTTCGCGCAGGCGCACGTGGGCGACGATCCGATGGCTGCCGCCAAATACCTCAAGCTCACCAACGCGAGCGGCGTGGAACATCCCGGCCTGACTGCGTGGTTCTATGCGGACTGCGTGGAAGTGGGCGTGACCCGAATCGACTGCCCGTACGACTATCTCAACTGCCACCTGAACGTGACCTATGACGGCGCGGACATGCCGCACGCTCCAAGTAGCAAGCCGGACGGTACCGTGGATTTCTGGCGGGGTTGCAGGATGCCACCAATCCGGTACGGCAAGCAGGTTGGATGGGCTACGTCGAAAATCGATCGTTCCTTGTTCCCGAGCTATCCGTGGCACGAATCCCAGGAGCCGTGGGCGCCGGAAGCGACGCGCGACTACACCTTCAACGGACTTGGCTGCGCGACGACATGGGGTATGGGAAGTGGTGGCGAACGTGCCGATATTGGCTATATGCCGCAATGGAATATGGCGTTCCTGCTGAATTCATCTGATGAAACGTGGGCCGCGGTGCGCCGGGCCGACGACCATTGCGGCAAGTGGCGCTCGGTGTATTTTTCCGACCCGGATACCGGCAGCATCCTTGACCGGACAAAGGTCCCGGATCACACCTGCTTTTTGCCCCAGTCACAAGTCCACGCCTACCAGAACAACGCCTTGGTGCCGTATGGCGGCAGCTATGATGGAGATAAGCTGATTCCGGCAGAACTCACGGGCGGCACGACAGGGTGGGCAAAGGTTGTAAGTGCATGCCCCAATGTGCCGAACGGTGCGCACCTGACGGCCTACGCCTTGTTATCCGCGATGATTACCGGCGCCGCTCGTGACCGCGATCATGCAAGCTTCTGGTGCAACTTCACACTGTTCGAGATGAACCCGCTGACTACCGTCAGTGAGGGGCTTACTGCGTGGGTGCCACGCCAGTTTGCGTGGGGTATCCGGAACATCTTCCTCGGCGCGTACGTCAGCTCGCACACGCAGTATTTCGAGGACGAGCTGAACCACGAGTTGGAAATCGTGAACCGGAAGTTCCTCAATGGGAACAAGTACGGGATCATGGACAAGTACGTCACGTATCGAGGCACCAAAGGCACCGCTGCGGAGGGATGGGTGGGGACTGCGACGTGGCAACAATATTATGTGTCCATGACGATGGACGCGATTGCATACAAGCGTCCGGAGTGGCGGCCATTTGCCAAGTACATCGCTGGCCTTCCGATGCTGTTTTTCACGAGGCCGTACGCAACGCTTGGCCCGGTGAGTCAAGTGTTTATCCACGACCCGAACCGCCAGATGCCGGACAGTTGGGATGAAATCTTGTACCGCAGCATCATTTCATACTACGGGTACAACGAGTCCGAAGCACGGGCGATGATCAACGTAGGCTCGGCGCAGGAGGCGTACAAGATCGCCAGCGCGATGTACGCGCGCACCGGCGTAAATTGGATCGGAAAATACGAAAACGGTGTCTGTGACCTGCACGGCAACCCGCTGTCCGTTGATGCTCACACGGTCGACTTCACGGCAGCGGTTGTCGCCGCGTACAACGTAGGCGCAGGGGGTAGCGACGAAGCGCTGTGGTACATCGAAAATCTCCCGACCAAACCGAATTTCAATACCAATCAGAAGTATCATCTCGTACCGAGACCGAAGTCTTAAGCAGGGATTTAATCGATGAGCGATCCAGCTGACGGTGTGCATCCGATCCACACCACGGGGAGCGCGATCGACAACGATGCCGGAGGGTTCTTCCCCGTTTGAACCAGACGCAATTCATGCGCATGGCGGTGCTCCGCTGGAAACCTGCATCCTGCTTGGCTCTCCGGATCCTCGCGGGTCGAGACTTGCTGAAAATAAGCGCTAATCAGGTAAGAGAATGTGTCCGTCATTGGGTCACGGGCCGCTCGCCACGGTTGACGTCTGGTGAACGATCCGCGCCGTTTTGAATAGGATACGCTCTGGTCAATTTCTCTGGTATCGTTGGCCTGACTCAAGCGTGGGCGAACCGATCGCCCGTTGTCATGAGTTCCGCGCGTCGACACAACGGCTCACGTGGACTAGGCCAGAATGAACGTAAAGCTCAAGGGATTGATCAGCGATCTTGTCCCGCCAATCGTCTTGCGCGGGCTGGCCGCCGTGATCGCGCCCAGGCACAGATCCGCTAGTCAGGTAGAGCCATCGGGTGAAAAAGGCGCCGAATGGTACGACGCATCGTTCGACGCATGCGAACACTGGACTCAACACTACACCGAATCGGAATACTACTTTCTGTGGTCGGTGATTGCGGACCGTGTCGTAAGGACCGGGGCCCGGTCCATACTCGAAATAGGATGTGGCACGGGACAGCTGGCATGCCTGATACGGGACAAGACTACCTGTAAATATATCGGGTTCGATTTCAGTCAAAAGCGGATCCAGTACGCCAAGCAAACGTACCCCGGTCTTTCTTTTGTCCAGCAGGACGCCTTTCAGACGGACCTCTTTACAACGTGCGACTACGATACCGTCGTATGCACCGAATTTCTCGAACACATTGAAGATGACAGGATAATCCTGAACAGGATTCGGAAGGGAACCAGGTTCTACGGCACGGTTCCCAATTTTCCGTTTGTCTCGCACGTGCGTCATTTCCATGATGAAAACGAAGTACAGTCGAGGTATGCGGGCTATTTTCACGATTTGCGTGTAGACAAGTTCCTTGCGGATGCCAAGGGCAAGGCCTTCTATTTGCTGGATGGAGAAATACTGTGACCAGCGGCCAGAGGTTGCGACACGCAGCCTGCGCTGCATCCGGTCGAAATGGGTTTTGGTCCCGTGGCTGGCGCTGAGTCCGCTGTGGAACCCGAAAGTCTGAAGGCGAACGTGCCCATATTCGTTGTGGGCGCTCCGCGCTCCGGGACGACAATGTTGCGCCTCATGTTGAATGCGCATCCTCGAATAGCCGTTCCATTCGAGTCAGACTTTATTCCGAAATTCTATCGGCGGCTTGGTGAATACGGGGATTTGACAGCGCCCGGGAATATCACGCGTCTCCTTGACGACATCGCCGCGCAAGCCTTCGTCGAGCGTGGTGGACTGGTTCGCGACAAGGCGGCCGTGCTGGCGCGGAACCCGCAAAACTACAGCGACCTCATTTCCGCGATATATGAAACGTATGCGGCGGCAAATGGCAAATGCAGGTGGGGAGACAAGGATCCAGACAACGTCGTCGAAATAGACGTGCTCTGGAAACTGTTTCCCGGTAGCCAGATCGTGCATATCGTGCGCGATGGCCGTGGCGCCACCAATTCGCTACGCAAACTGGAGTGGGGATCCAAGAACCTATTGAAACTTGCGCGGGACTGGAGCTGGCGGGTGGTGCTGGCTCGCAAGATGGGGATGATGCTCGGGCCCGCACACTACCTGGAGGTGCGGTACGAAGACCTCGTGCGTTCGCCAGAGCCATCTTTGCGCAGCATCTGTGAATTCCTGGGTGAGTCCTTTGATCACGACATGCTCGCCTACGATAAAGACGCTGCCGCAGCCATGCCGGACTCGAGCCTGAAGTTTCATGCAAGCTCGATCCGGGCTCCCGACCCCGAAAAAGCCACGGCGTGGCAGCACGAGATGAGCGTGCCCGATCGGGTTCTTTTTGACGAAGTGGCCGGCCGTGCCCTGGAAGAGTTCGGCTATCGGCGTGAAGCGCTCCGAGGCGGCTGGAGGAGTTACCTGATGAGACTCAAATATACGCTGATCAATCGTCGGTAGTTATCGCAGGAGCACGCCCCGGATCGTCTGTTCGAACGAGAGCGCTCACCTCTGACGCAATGCAAAATGTCACACGACAACGACTGATTCGCCATTCAATGCCACATAGAGCCCGACAGGGCAATGGACAGATTTTCCGGTTCGCGGTATTCCACTTCATGTTTCTCACCGACGGAAGCAAACATGACCCTGGCCTCGGTATGCTGAACCCCATTTGGCGCGCGGTTCTCCCCGGTTACGCTATCCCGGAAGCCAAGGCAACGCAGCAATTCCGGTCGTTCCCCTCTGGTCCGCATCCACACTGCTTCGGCTTTTCCGTGTCCGCCCACCATGTCTACGGCAACGGGTTCATCATGCGTAGCAAGCAATAACAGGTCGCACGTATCGGGACCTTCGATTTTTATGACCAGACCTGTCTTCAAGACACTGACTGCAATGGGTCTCGCAGCGGGGACACCGACGCCCAATGCAAATGCTGTGAGCATGGCTCCGTCCGCCAAGCCATAGCGAAGCTGGGTCGCCGGTGTCAGAGCTCCGTAGCGCGGTGCCACCCAGCCGCCAGGTGGGTCGGATTCCCCCTGGATGATCCGGGGTTCATGAAGCCCGGATCCGTTTGCCAGCCATAGTGTTCCAGCCGAGGTTTCCAACAACACCGTTCCCGCTCCTTCTTGTCTCGTCTTGACGCCGGCGGCGGTCTGGAAGCTGAGCGCCGCGGAAAATTTCTCGACGCCCGGCGGCAACCTGTCGTAGATGATCCAATACGCTCCCGAAACGTGCACCACGCCGCGCCGATAGCCGGCGTAGGGCGAACTGCCGCGAACCTCTGCCTCCAACCAGGCGAATCTGCTGCCGAGGGAACACCGCGTGGTGCTGATCCGAATCGGGATCGCCCTTTTCCGGAAATCGCCCTGAACCGGACCGAGCGGATCAACCGCATCCAGAGCCAGCCCGTTGTGCGCTGCCGGTCCCGCAAAATAAGCGCGCCCAGGCCCGGTCTCGCCCGAACGCCACCGATAACACCAGGTGCCTGGGTCCGTAAACACTGCCTGATTTCCGTGTGTGACACACACGCTCAGGAGATCGGCATGCATGTGGCCCGCCACAAGGTCTTGATGTATCGCGGGACCGGTACGAAAGAGCACTCGTGCCGACCCTCGTTCGTCCGGGAGCACACCGAATCCGCCGTCCGGCCACAACCGCGGCCCATCCTCCCGATTGTTGGAAAACGATCCACGTGGCGCGAGGGCGCCACCGAGTAGCCAAAAAGCGCGCTCGACCGAGGGACTTGTAGGCGCCGCCGGGCTCAGATCCGGTCGAAACAGCGCGCGGTAGAGCTCCCGGAGACCAGCAGTAGCCCATCCATCTCCGGTATCCAGGCCAAAAAGCGGATCTTCGGTCGCATCGCCGAAGGGCACCGTGACACTCTCGGGACCAGCCAGCCCTACCTGGAAACCGAGCATGCGCTCGATACGTGCGAGCGTGGCAAACGCAATCGGCCGCGAGTTGCGGCGGCACAACAGTACGTACGCAGCCGCCATCTCGCAGCCGAATTCATGATAGTGCAGCGAGTGCTCGAAGCCTGTTCCGTCCGGATAAACCTGTCGTTCCAGCTCGGCAAGCCATGCCGCCTCGCAGACTTCCAGGTCCACTGCACCGTCGACAAACTCGGGAAAAAGCAGCTGGATGTACCAGGACGCAAACCTGTCCGCAAGCAGATGGTTGTTCGCGGCGCTTTTCCCCAGACTGGGTAGCAGAAAATCGATATCGGCATGCAGGATACGCAGGATGTTCGCATGCAGCCGTATGCTGGTTGCGTCGTCCGGCCCTGGCAGCGCCAGGACAAACGCATGCGCCCAGCTCAAAGCCAGCAATCGCTGAATCACCACCAGCGCACTGCAGTACGGGAGCTCGCTCGTACCGCGCGTGACGAACGCCATCCAGTCCTCAAGGATGTCCGCGAGTACTGCTGCTGGCTCCTCGCCGTACAGAACCGCGAGCGCATGTCGTGGCGCAAACCCAAAACGATGCGGACGTATCGGGTACAGATCGTCGTTGTCTGGCTCAGGATGCAGCCATCCCCATGGGAAACCTGGCCGCAGGGGAGGTCCGATCATCGAGTAGATTTCAAGACCAGCAGTCCGGTCGGCAGCCACAATCGCGAGCAACCGATCCCGCCACCCGGGATGGTCAGACGCCATTCGGTTAGCCAAAGCAGTCAAGGTCGGGGTGTCCGCGAAAAATGACGGTGAGCGACGCTGCCTGAAATATGCAGCGACGTCCTCACCGCAAGTCGGAAATCGGTCACCCTCCACCCCATGAAGCGAGGCCGGGGAATATGATTCCGATTCGACGTGTTTTCTCAGTGCGAGCACCAAGCCATCTTCGTCAAAACTTGGCACATAAACCTTTGCCTGCGTGCGCAGTATCCGGTTTTTCAGTTTTCTGGCAAACGAAGGGATTTTCATCCAGGCCAACTCTGATTTCGCGCTGTCGCGGGAGATACGAGATTGTGTTGTGGATTTGGTATAAATCTGTAAGGGGAGCACTCTCCAGTTTGGAACAAACAAAACGGAGGCATGCGGGAACCACTGAAGAACCTTCGCGATTGAACATGGATTGTGGTGACGTGTGCACGGATAATCACGGGCGATGGCGTGCAATGCAAGGCCAAATACAACCTCGAAGCAGCCTGGATGGCACCCACCCGTTGGATGACACCCACCTGCGTGGTTGCCGAACAGGCCTTCGACCCGTTCGTCGTGGCATGTCGCGCCACGCACCCCAAGGAAGCCGAAATCTCAAGCGCCTGCTGACGTTGTGTGGCTTCCCGGGCGAACACTGGGGACACTTTCAGAGGCAGCACCGCAAGCAGGCAAATGACTGCGACACCGCCCCAACGGAGGATACGCAGCACGCTGGCGCCGGTTATCGTCAGCGCAGCCGTGGCTGCAACATAGGCGGCGCCAGCGCCACAGGTCGACCGATCGCGAGCCCTGCAGCGCGTGCCATAGCGGTTTCAGCGCTGCCTTCAAACCGCTTGCGGCAAGCGAAGGTACGAACGGGATCAGTTGGGCGCACCCCCAGGCGGCCATTGCCGCAATACCCAACCAGGCGACGCGGTCACCCCGCAGCCGCGTTGCGAGGTTACGGCCCCATCCGACGTCCGGTCAATGCATCATTGCAGCAGCAATGGTTCCAAGGCCAGCACCCAAAACGTTCGTTGCAACGTCCAGCCACGATGCCACGCGTCCCGGGAGAAACGCTTGCATGGTTTCCAAGCCGAGACTGAGCAACAGGGCTGCCAGCAGGATCAAGGGGATCCTGCGCGAGCGCCGGCCCAAACCGGCCAGGAACCCGAGCGGCATGTACAGGAGGACGTTCGCAAGTACATCCGTGGCCGATACATCGTTGAGCGCGGCAGCGCTGATCAGCCGATGGAAGTCGCCCGCTGTCCGCCAGCCGCTGAACGGGAACAACGTGCCGTAGATGACCAGGCACACACAGGCGGCCAGCAGCGTCCAGCGCAGGCGCTTCGATCGCGCCGTCGCGGCGCCATGGTTTTCGGTCGACATCAGGCGGGCATCATGCTACCGACTTTGCTGCGCAGCCAGAATACGCGCTGTTGCAAGCCAGGCGTGGGGTCACTTGCCGGCCGACGCGTGGATGGCTGGGCGAAACACCTTGCGGTTCGACGTGGTGGCCCTGGTGCGGGCGATGGCGTTTAATCGGCTGTGCGAACCACGGCCCGAGCTCGGGGTGTTGCACCAGCTTGAGGCGGTGGTGATGCCGAAGATAGCAAACGAAGTGTCGCGCGATCACCTGCGGTGCGGGGTGGATGTAGGGATGAACCGGGGCACGGAAGTGGAGACCGCAGCACTATGCCAACTGCTGGATGACGCACTGCCGGTGTTCTACGACTTGGCCACGATCCGCATCCAGGGAGGGGGACAGTGCGTGCCCATGGCCCGAACAAGCGCACCCGTGGGACTACCCGGCAGTTCGCACTGGGCGTTGTGCCGCGCGCGCAACCAGCGTGCGTTGCTCGAAGTCGGCTACGATCTGGCAAACGGTGTTAGAGCAATTGAGAGATGACGATGCTTGTCCTGCAAATCGTTATTTTGTGCCTGGTGGCCACGGCCATAGTGCTCTGGGCGCTTTATTTCCCGTATCCATCGCCGCTGATACGGCGCTGGCTTCCGCCGCGCAAGCGCTGGCCGGAAACGCAAATCCGCACGTGGCTGAAGCAAGGGCAGTTTCAGCGTGCGTTTCTGCGCCATTTTTACAGTGATCCGGAGCGCATCGCGCCTCCCGGCAACAGCATGCTGGCTCCGGCAGACGGGCTGGTAACCAGTGCGGAGATACTCTCGGGAGTGCGCTATCTCGTGATTGCGCTCAGTTTTTGGGACATGCATGTGCAGCGCAGCCCGGCGTCCGGGAGGGTGCTCCATGTGGAATCGCGCGGTGACGGCTTCATGGATGGAGAGGGACGGGAGTTTGCGTTTCTGCGGGAGAAATCCTGCCCGGTGCAAAAGCGCCTGGTGATTGCGACCGACGCCGGGCAAGTCGCGGTGCGCTTGATTACCAGCATCGCGGCGCGGCGCATCGAGACTTGGGTCCGGGACGGAGAGGAGATTGAGCGCGGTCAGAGGATCGGCAGGATATTGCTGGGCAGCACCGTAGTGCTCGAGCTGCCGGCTAGCGCGAATCTGTTGGTATGCATGGGTGATCGCGTCTGGGCCGGAGAAACTGCTGTTGCAGAAGGCTTGACCAGTCCATGAATGGCTTCTTGTGGTTTTCCGGTCATCTGGGTTGGCGCATTTTTGCGCTTGCCGTTTTCACCGGTCTGTGGTGGTTGCTGAGCGATCTGTATTGGCGTCTGCAAAGCATCAGGATCAGTCGGCTTTTGGTTACGATGGCCGCCGGTTGGACTATCGGGGTCGGGCTGATTCTTCTGGGTTTTTATATCGGAAATCAGTAGGGCGCGAAACCGCTGATCGCTTCTCCCTGCTTGTTACTGGCCGGCTGCACCGCCCAGCTCCCGGTACAGTTTTTCCGCGGCCTGCTTGTCCTGAAAATTGACGCCTGATTTTTGCAGTGCTTCGAGGGTGGTTCGCGCGCCGACACTGTCGCCGGTGCGCGCCTGGGCCACGGCTAGGTGATATTGGATGACGGGCACCTTTGGTGCCCCCTTCGCCGCATGGATCAGGATCGGCAAGGCAGTCTTTGCCCGGTTGTCCGCGATCAGCGCCCAGCCATATGTATCCGCAATACCGGGCGAACCGGGTGCCAGTTTGTAAGCACGTTCCGCCAGTGCCAACGCCTTGGGATTGTGTTGCTTTGTGTAAATCCACGCGAGATTGTTGAGTGCGCCGATGTTGGCTGGATACGCTTTCAGCACGTGTTCGAACTGGCTGGCAGCCAGCATGTTCTGCGCATGGCTCAGATAGTACTGGGCCAGCAGCAGGTGTGTTGCGGCATCGTCTGGATGTTTGGCCAACCAGTCGCGCAGCACGCCTTCCGGCTCATTGGCCGCGCCTTCGCTAAGCGCTTGAAAGGTCTTTATCACCAGAGGCCGGTCGTACTGGACTTTCAATCCTTGCTGGTAGGCTTGGGCGGCCTTGCTCCAGGACTTGTTTGCCATATACAGATCCCCTTCAAGGCTGAATCCTGCGGCCTTGGAGGTGGTTTGCTTCTGCAGCGATTGCGCCAGGGAAATTGCACCCGGCAGATCATGGTCCTGCAACTTCATGAACGCGAGCAGCGTCACCGCCGTCACCTGACCGGGATCAGCCTTGATCACCTGCGTGAGATTGTCGTTTGCATCCTTGGTGTCCTTGTTGATGATCTGTGCGCGGGCCAGATTGGTGCGGTACAAGGGCACCTGCGGCGCGAGGTTCACGGCTTGCTGCAGCGAGTTCAACGCCTTGCCGTGATGGCCGGCATTGAGTTCCGCCGCTCCGAGGGCGTTGAGAGCAGCAGGATTACTGGGGTTCGCATTCACCAGGCGTCTGGCGGTGCTCTCGGCTTCGTCGAATTGACCGCTTTCGCTGTACACCATTATCAGTCCGATGTATGGGGCGGCGGACTTCGGTGCAGCGCCGACTGCCTGATTGAACCATTTGAGGGCTTCTGCCTTGTTGTTCTGCAGCATGGCAAGCCGGCCGAGTGCGGTCATGGCCACGGCGTTTTGCGGGTCCTGTTTCAATACCGCTTTGTAGTGAACGTCGGCATCTCCGTAACGGCCCTCGAGTGAATCCAGGTTGCCCAGGTTCAGGAGCGCGGCGAGACTCTTGGGATCCAGCTTGTAGGCCTCGGAATATTGGGCACGCGCTTCAGTGCGCTGACCCGCTGCAACCAGCGCGGTTCCGTACAGCAGATGCGCGGCACTGTCGTGCGGATTCCTGGCGGCATATTCGGCCGCCGCCTTTACCGCATCGGCCGGGTGCTTCTCGCGCAAATAAGTCATGACCAGCAAGCTGTTGCGTCGCGCCTCGGTGGCGGCGTCGCTTGCGGGCATCTCCTTCAGCAGGCGGATCGCTTCGGATTCATTTCCGCTGGCAAAGGCTTTGCCGGCCTGCGCGAACCGGGTGTCGGGTGGATTGTTTGCGCCCATTGCGGAAGCTTTCGGCCCAGGTTTTCCGGTGGCTTCGGCGACTGCTTTCTGCAGCAGCGCCAGCAGCTTGGTGTCCGAAGGCGTGCCCGGCACCACTGGCCGCAGCGTGTCCAATGCCTGGCGCGAGCGGCCTTCGCGATACAACGTGAGCGCCAGCAACTTGCGGGCATCGACATTCTTTTGATCCATGCCCACAACGTTGCTGAGGTACATTTCCGCCTGGCCGTAGTTGCCCTGCGCGTAGTTGACCGCTCCCATGAGCACCTGCGCCTGCGCGTTATCGGGCGACATCTGGAGTACCTGCTGAAGCTCGGAAATCGCATCGTCCAGATGCCCCTGCCTGTACAGCACCAAGGCACGCAGGTAGTGGGGAAGCGGCTGCTGGGACGCCATTTTTTCCAGTGTCCCAATGTTGCCCAGAGCCTTGTCGAACTGGTTTTGTTGCGCCTGTGCATTGGCCAGCCGAGCCAACGCATAAAAGCGCTCTTGCGGCAGCCAGTCAGCGTTCTTGAAGCCCAGCACTTTCTGATAATCCGATTCGGCGCCGGCGAAATTCCCGCCGTCGAACGCCAGATCACCCTTTGCGACCCAGGCCTGTGGGTTGTCCGGCGCGGCAGTCAGTGCCTGTTGCACGTAGTTGCCGGCGGAACCAGGGTCGTTGGCAATGGCGGCCAGCTTGGCGAGTCCCACAAGCGCGGCTGGACTCTTGGGGTCCAGTGTCAACGCGGCCTTGTACGATTGCCGTGCCTGGTCGAACTGCATGAGCCCGCGATAGGCATCGCCCCGCAGCACATCCACACGCACTTTGACTCTTGGCTCGAAGGCCTTGTCTGGAGGCAGGGTTTCAAGCAACTTGTCGTATTGATGCGTCACCAGCAGCGCGCGTCCCAAGGGCACCGCCCAACGTTCTGCCGGTACGCTGTTGGTCTTGGCGTTTTGCAGGTCGCTCAGGGCGTCCTTCGGGTCACCGAGCATCAGCGAGGCTTGCCCGAGCAGCAGCCAGGCATCGCCGTTCTTGCTATCGCGTTGCAGGACCTTCTTGGCCTCGATGTAAGCCGCGCGATACTCACCCTTGGCTTGGTATTTGGTGCCGGCATCCAGGCTTGCATGACCGCTGGTGAGACCACATCCGCTCAGCAACAGGTTGACGCAAAGCAACACCGAGCCGTGACGAACAATCCACGTGTTGAGCTTGATCGAGCGCATATCATTACCCTCAGTTCACCCGGCGCGACGCGCGGGGTCAGTCTGCACTGGTAGGCCTCTTCAAGCCATGCTTGTCGAGAAGATCATAGAGCGTCGGTCGGCTGATGCCCAGCAAGCTTGCAACCCGCGAGAGATTGCCGCCGGCATGGGTCATGGCCCTCTGGATGGCACGCTTTTCGGCGTCGCTCCGCACTTCGTGCAGGTCCAGGATATCCTCGCCGATCTCACCAAGGTGCAACGCCTCAAGTCCGATCTGCTTTTCATCCGCCATGATGACGGCGCTGTTGACTTTGTTTTCCAACTCGCGCACATTGCCGGGCCACGAACATGCCGCGATCGCCTTGAGCGCCTTGGCGGTAAATCCGCGAACTGCGCGTCCGTGGCGACTGGCCGCCTGCTCGAGAAAATGCCGCGCGAGGGTCACCGCGTCACCGGCGCGTTCACGCAGCGGCGGAAGTCGAATGCTCACTTCGCTGATGCGGTAAAACAGATCTTCGCGGAAGCGCCCTTCACGGATCAGCGCCGGCAGGTTCTGATGCGTGGCGCAGATGATGCGCACATCCACCGGAATCACTTCGCGTCCACCGATGCGTTCGACCACCCGCTCTTCGAAAAAACGCAGCAGCTTGGCCTGTAGCGATAACGGCATGTCGCCGATCTCGTCAAGCAGCAGGCTGCCGTTGACGGCCAGTTCGATCTTGCCCTTGGTTTGCTTGTGTGCGCCGGTGTAAGCGCCCTTCTCGTAGCCGAACAGCTCGGCTTCCAGCAGATTTTCGGGGATGGCCGCGCAGTTGATCGCCACGAACGGTCCGTCGCGCCGCGAGCTCAGGCGATGCACCGCACGCGCGAACAATTCCTTGCCGGTACCCGTCTCGCCGAGGAGCAGGACGGTGGCGCTCGAGGGGCTGACCTTTTCAACCATCCGGAAGGCATCGAGCATGGCTGGGCTGCTGCCGATGACACCTTCAAACACCGCGGTCGAATGGCTTCTGAGCCTGCGGTTCTCGGCCTCCAGCTCGTGCACCCGGAATGCGCGATCCACGATCAGGCGCAGGACCTCCAGATCCAGTGGCTTGGAGCAGAAATCGTAGGCGCCGCAGCCGATGGACTTGACAGCGTTGTCACGGTCGCCGTTGCCGGTGGCCACGATGATCTTGGTGTGCGCTGCTTCCTCCAGGATCTCCGTGATCGTGCTGAACCCCTCGCTTGTGCCTGCGGCGTCCGGGGGCAGGCCCAGATCCTGCAGTACCACCGCCGGGTGGTGCTGGCGCATCAGGGCGAGCGCCGTCGGTCGGTCGCCGGCCATGACCACGTCGTAGTCCTCGAAGCTCCAACGCAACTGGCTCTGCAGGCCGACATCGTCCTCGACGATCAACAGACAGCGCTGTTTCTGGCTCACGATGCGGGCCTCCGCTTGCCGGCCACCGTTTCATCCCTCGCGGGCTCAGCCAGTGGCAGCTGAATGGTGAATACGGTGCCTTGGCCGGGAGTACTGTTCACGCGCATCGCTCCGCCCAGCGAATGCACGTACTCGCGGGCCTGATAGGCGCCGATGCCCATGCCTCTACTCGCCTTGGTGGTGAAAAATGGCTTGAACAGTCGATTGCGAATGAAGTCCTCGTCCATGCCCGCTCCGTCATCTTCGATTTCGATCGCGGCATGCCCGGATTCGCGTTTGACTCTCAGCGTGACATGGCCGTGGGCCTGTGCTGCATCCTGGGCGTTGCGGATCACGTGTCCCAGTACCGTGGCAAGCTGTTCGGCATTCGCCTGTACCCACAGGTCCTCCGCGGCCGGCTGGTAGTTCGGTCGTGTCAACTGCGAGCTGCACTCGTCGAGCGCCTTGTGGATCACTGCCGCGAGCTGCACGCGGCCGTGCCCGGCAGGTACCGCGTCGCCGCGCAATTGCTCCAGCAGCCGCGAGATTCGGTGCACCGAATTCGCCACGGTCGTGAGCATGTCGTCCACGAACGCCGGGTTGTGCTTGTGACGTTCGGCGTTCTGCAGCAGCAACGATTGCTGTGCTGCGATGTTCTTGAGGTCGTGCATCAGGAACGCGGTCAGCTGGTTGAAGCCTTCGAACTGGCGCGCCTCGGCAAGGCGCTGGGCATCGGCCGCCTGCGCCAGGGTGCCAGCTACCTGACCGCCTGCTGCCCGGAGCAAATCAATATCTTCCCAATCGAACACGCTGCCCGCGCGCGCGCGCGAGAGCACCACGAAACCGATGAGCCGGTCTTCCAACACCAAAGGTACCAGCAGCCACGCGCGTGTCAGGGCGACCAATTCGGCGGGCGCCCGCAGTTGTTCATCGCCCAGAGGCGGCGGTTCGCTCAATTCATAAATCCACCGGCGTGTGCGCATGATCTCGAACGCAGGCAAGCAGGATGGAAGCTTCAAACCGGCTGGCGTCGGCATGTTCCAGCATGCTTCCGGCACGAATTCATCAGCATCGCTGCGCATGAACAGTGCGCCTCCCGGGCTGTCCATGATCTGCGCCATCGCGCGTACGGCGCGCTGCGGCAGCTCCGTGTCGCTGGCCGACAACGTGGCCGACAGCCGCAGCCATTCCTCGCGATAGTCGTGGCGGAAACTGAAGAAATTCTTGTTCAGGAACACCCGCAGATGCGAGCGTGCCTGACCGGAGAATGCGATCAACAGCACGACCAGCAGCGCGAAGCAGGCAAGCGTGATTTCCGCCACCCGGCCCCAGTCGCCTCCGTACAGGCGCACGTAATAACCACCGATCGACGTGGCGATGATGTAAAACGCGACCACCAGCAGGCTTGTGGAATAGAACACCGCGCGCCGCGACACGCCTACCTCCAGCGACCATTGCGGGTTGCGGGCCGCCGCCACCATCAGTAGCGGCACCAACAAGGCATCGATGAAGCCGCGCGCAGCCCATGCGCTGATGTTCAACTGCCGGTAGAGCGCTGCGTAGGAATACAAGAAGATGTCGTAGGCGAACAACAAGCCGAGCGCGATCACCAGAAACTTCAGCGCCCAGCGCTGTTCCGGTTGAACGTTGCGGTAGATCTGTTCGAGAAACACCACGCCGGTGAGGGCGAGAACCAGCACACCGACTAGCGGTACGTTGACGTTGAATGACAGCGCGGGCGTCTGCGGCAAACCTGTCACCGGCCACAGGCAGTACAGCGCGAGCATGATCCAGATCGCGTGCGCAGCGACGCGCAAACCACGCAGCAGGCCGGACATTGGCCAGGCACTGAACAGGGCGCTCACGAAAACGAGCCAGGCACCGTAGCGCAGAATCTCGGTCATCAGTACCCAGTTGATCGCCACGGTGCGCCGCCACTCGGCGTAAGCCAGAAACGCGCTCCACAGGACCGAGACCATCATGGCCAGGATCAGCATGGCGCCGGTACGCTGTCCGCGCCAACCGACGCTCAGCAGCGCCGTGCCTGCGAGGAACGCGGCGGCGGCGATCAGGTAACTGGCAATGACGATGAGGTGCATATCTGGATGATCCCTGGCGCGTGGCGCGGTTGTCTGCAGTCAACCGGCTATCCATCCTCTCCCGGATTCACGCATTGCCTGGCACAGGCTGGCTGGAGCTTGCGCAAACCGCTGCTTCTTCGGTAACCGAGGGCGGCGGGATCAGCAGACGGCGACTGATGTCGGCTGCCACGCGCACTGCCGTATGTCCGTCCCAGAGCGGTGGCTTGCGTCCATGCGGCCAGTGACCAGCGAGAATCTCGTCTACCGCTGGCCCCAGCTCGGCGGCAGTCACCAGCCGGTTGGTACCCTCCGTGATGGTGATCGGCCGCTCGGTGGTGGTGCGCAACGTCAGGCAGGGAATGCCGAGATAGGTGGTCTCCTCCTGGATACCACCCGAATCCGTGACGATCAGGCGTGCACCGCAAACAAGGTTCATGAAATCCACGTAGCCGAGCGGCTCGATGATTTGCAGACCAGGCACTTCCGCCAGTTTCGGCCAAAGGCCGAAGGTTTCCAGATTCTTGCGGGTGCGTGGATGTACCGGAAACACCAGTGGCAATCTGGCTGCAATACGCGTCAGCTGGCTGACCAGTGACTTGAGTGGTGCGGGCGCATCCACGTTGGACGGGCGGTGCAATGTCACCACCGCGTACTCGCGCTTCTCAAGTCCGAGCCGACTCCGCTCGCCGCTGGCATCGATGCGCTCGCGCATCAGTTCGTAGGAGTCGATCATGATGTTGCCGACTCGTGTGATCTTTTCCGGCGGAACGCCTTCGGCGGCGAGATTTTCGTCCGCATCCGGTGACGGGGTCCACAGGATATCGGCCACCGCGTCGGTCACCAGCCGGTTGATCTCCTCGGGCATCCGGCGGTCGCGGCTGCGCAACCCGGCCTCCAGATGCGCCACCGGAATGCACAGCTTCGCGCCGACCAAGGTGCAGGCAAGCGTTGCATTGACATCCCCAACCACGACGATCAGATCCGGTCGATCCGCGACGCAGGCGCCTTCGTAGGCTAGCATCACGTTCGCGGTCTGTTCGGCGTGACTGCCGCTGCCCACACCCAGGTTCAGATCTGGCGACGGCAACTTCAGATCACGAAAAAAAGCCTCCGACATGTTCCTGTCGTAGTGCTGGCCGGTATGCACCAGCCGCAAACGACACCACGAGTGCTCGTGCAACGCGTGGAACAGCGGCGCGACCTTCATGAAGTTGGGCCGCGCGGCCGCAATCAAGTCAATCCTGAGCCGCTGCATGACAGGGCATCCCCCCGATCCATGTGGTTTGGAGTGTAGCAAGGCACTGCCTGCATACTAGCTTGTTATCCCAAGAGAATCTTCGCATTGGGCGGCTTCAAGATCCACGCTGTTGCTGCGAAGGCCCGCACCCTGATGACCACACTAGGAGCGTGGGCGGTAGAAGCCGTTCGGCCTGCAAAGCCCTCGGCGCGGTCCATTTTTCCGTCGCTTTTTGGCCCATAGAACCACTATGGGCCGGCAAATCGCCGAAAAACTTTCCCCGGACATGGCCGGGACGAAGCCGGCGACGAGCCGCATGATCCG
>DATKVA010000148.1:0-57561 GCA_035530315.1 Rhodanobacter sp.
TCCAGTCGGTCGCGGTCTCCAGCGTGTCCACCGCGTAGCCGGCCTGCCACAGGTTCTCGCGCAGGTAGGGAAAGCGGAAGCGGTTCTGCGCCCATTTCCTGCCGAGCAGGGTGCCGGTGAAGATGCCGCCGAAACCCTTCAGCCGCCGCTTTGCCTGCCGCAGCGACGCGGCATTCTGCAGGCGCTCGCCGGTGATGCCGAAGGTCAGCATGCACTTGCCGCGAGCGGCACCGCGCAGGGCCAGGTATTTTTCCAGCCACGCGATCTGCCCTGGATGACCGGCCAGGGCCAGTTGGGTTTCGGTTTCGATCGCGTTGGACAGACGCAGCATCGACAGCGGCACCCGCGCCTGCGCCAGCGCGCGAACCGCTTCGAGCGCCTGCGGCCAGGACGGCAGGAATACCGCGTGGAAATGTTCCTGCGCGGGCAGACGGCTCACCCGCACCTTGACCTCGGAGATGACGCCGAAACGGCCTTCCGAGCCCAGCACGATTTCGCGCAGATCCGGCCCGGCCGACGAGGCCGGGAACGTGGGGATCTGCAGCGGCCCGGCGAAGGTTTCCAGCGTGCCGCCGGCGAACAGCTGCTCGATCCGCCCGTAGCGCAGCGACTGCTGGCCGCTGGAACGGCTGGCCACCCAGCCGCCGAGGGTGGACAGTTCCCACGACTGCGGAAAATGGCCGAGGGTGTAGCCCCGCGCGCGCAACTGGCTTTCCACCTGCGGGCCATTGGCGCCGGGGCCGAAGGTGGCGATGCGGCTTTGCTCGTCCAGTTCGATCAGCCGGTTCATGCGCTCCAGCGACAGGGTCAGCAGCGCTCGGGTGCCAGCCTGCGGGGTGATGTGCCCGGCCACCGAGGTGCCGCCGCCGTACACGATGACGCTGGCGTCCTGCGCACGCGCCCACGCCAGCAGCTCGCGGATCTGCGCGGCAGTTTCCGGATAGGCCACAGCATCGGGAAACACGCCGAAATCGCCGGAGCGCATGGCCAGCCAATCCGGCAGGCTTTGCCCGCGGGCATGCCGTACGCGGTCTTCGTCCGCGGTGACCAGCAGCGGATGGGGCGGCAGGCGCGAGGGCGGCACCCGTGCCAGCACGCTGTCCAAGCTGGCATCGGGCAGCGGCGTGCCGACACCGATGCGCGCCGCCAGGAAGGCCGCCCCCTGTTCCGGCAGTTCCACCGTGGTGGACTCCTCGCCCCAGCCGTTCCAACGCCGCATGCCGCCGTCCTCAGGTTGACCGAGCCAGTTTGCGCTGTCGCCGAGCGTGAAGCAGCACACGATCGATTCGGCCCGCAAATACTTTTACCCCCGCTGTTCGCTGAGCTATTCGACGTGCTCGGGACAGGCGGGGCTCCCTCCCCTGCTCGCAGGGGAGGGTTGGGGAGGGGTTGGGGAGGGGGGCTCTTCGCCTCAGATCAAGAGCCCCCTCCCAGCCTCCCCCTGCAGGCAGGGGGAGGAGCGCAAGCCGACACGACGCATCCATCGCGACGCATCCATCGCAATGATGCACTCACCAGGCGATCGGCTTCTGCCCGGCACCCTTGAGTGCGTGATCGAGCGCGGCCAGATCGCCTTGCTTGAGTTGTTTCCATGCGTCGAGCGTGGCGGTGAGGGTATGCGACAGGCTGGCATACGAGGCCAGCGCGTCGGTGCTGGGGTCGGCATCGGCGCCGTCGACCGCCTGTCCGAGTTTTGCCAGATCCATCGATAGCGCGCGCAGGCTGTCGGTGCGGCGGGGCGGACTGCCCATGGTGTTGCGCGGATCGGGATGCAACTGTACGCCGGACAGATCCGTTGCCTTGGCCAGCAAGGTCTCGATCTGCGCGCGCAGGCTGCCGTCGGCATGCGTCCGTCGCGCGTCCAGCGCCTTCAGCAGCCGGGTTGCCTCGGCACTCGCCGCGGCGCTGCGTGCCGTGGCATCTTGCACCTTCTGCGCCAGCACGAATTCGCGCTGCAGGGCGGCCTCGGAAACATGCACGCGCGGATCGGGCAATACGCGCAACGGTTGCCGAAAATGCCGGCCATTCACGCCGAGTTCGATGCGGTAGTTGCCGGGCGGCGCCCATACGCCGCTGGCCGGCCGTTCGTTGGACGCGGGCACGGCGGGCGGCGGATAGCGCAGATCCCATACGAAGCGATGCATGCCCGCGGTCGTGGACAGCCGCATCGGCGGCGGCACCCATTCCGGTGCGTACGCGAGCTTGGCCGGATCCGGGGCGGTCACCTTGTCGGCGCTGCTGAAGCTGCGCACGGTGTGGCCTTGTGCATCGAGCACGGTCAGCGTCACCGGCCCCTTGACCGCCCTGGGCAGCACGTAGTCGATGCTGGCACCGTCGGGCGGATTGGCGGCGGTCGGTTCGTCCTTCGGCAGCGGGGTGCCGGTGAAGCTGGGCAGGCGCACGCGGATCGCGTCGGCCGGCTTGAACAGGGTGGCGGTGTCCGCGTGCACGCCATCCATCTGCCGCAACGCGCTGACGTCGTCCATGATCCAGAAGCCGCGGCCGTGAGTGGCGATCACCAGGTCGTTGCCGTGCACGTCGATGTCGCGCACCGAGGTCGTCGGCAGGTTTTGCTGGAGGCTCTGCCAATGCGCGCCGTCGTCGAACGACACATAGATGCCGCGCTCGGTGCCGGCGTACAGCAGGCCCTTGTGCGCGGGATCCTCGCGGACCACGTTGACGAAGCTGTTGGATGGAATGCCGGTGGTGATCGGCGTCCAGCTGGCGCCGCCGTCGCCGGTGCGATAGATGTACGGGGTGTCGTCGTCCAGGCGATGCCGGTCGATCGCCAGATAGGCAACGTTGGCATCGAAGCGGGACAACGCGATCCCGGCGACCTTCGACCATGGCGTGAGCGCCTTCGGCGTGACATTGCGCCAGTGCGCGCCGCCGTCGTCGCTGCGCCAGACCAGGCCGTCGTCGGTGCCCACCCACAGCGCCTGCGCGCTCAGCGGCGAGGGCGCGATGGTATAGATCACGCCGCGGCGCTGGCTGACGTGGTTGTCGTCGCTCGCCGTGGCGGGGTCGAGGTTGGCCGGCGTGCCGGCATTCTCGCGGGTCAGGTCGGGACTGATCGGGGCCCAGTGATCGCCGCCGTCGGTGGTGCGGAACAGCCGCTGGTTGGCGAAGTACAGCGTACGGGTGCCGCGTTTGGAGAACGTCAGCGGCAGCGTCCAGGCGCCGCGGTAATGCGCGGCCGGGTAGGCCAGGGTGGGATCGACGTTGCGGGTCTGGCCGGTGCGGGTATCCAGCTTGTCGACCTTGTTGCCGTAGACGATGGCCGGATCGTCCGGATCGGGCGCGATCATGCCGCTCTCGCCGCCGGCGGTGATCTCGTGGAACTGCTCCATGCTGATGCCGTCATGGCTGTCGGTGCGGCTGGGCAGCGCTACCGCGCCGGAATCCTGCTGCGCGCCATAGACCCAGTACGGGAAGCGGTTGTCGGTGCTGACGTGGTAGATCTGCGCGGTCGGCTGGTTCTGCCAGCTGCTCCATGTCTGGCCGCCGTTGAGGGTGATCAGGGTGCCCTGGTCCACGCCCAGGATTTGCCGCTGCGGGTCGGTCGGGTCGATCCACATCTGGTGGAAATCGTCGCCGGTGGGGTCGCCCTTCAGCGCGATGAAATGCCTGCCGCCGTCGTCCGAGCGCAGCACGATGGTGTTCATCACGTACACGCGATCGGCGTTCTTCGGGTCCACCGTGAGCCGGCAGAAATACCAGCCGCGCTGCCAGATGCGCTGGTCCGCGGTGACATGCTGCCAGTGCGCGCCGCCGTCGTCGGAGCGGTACAGACCGCCTTCGCCACCGGCGGCATCGACCAGGGCGAACACCCGGTTCGGCTGGCTCGGCGCCACCGCGATGCCGATGCGGCCGGGATGCGCGGGAAAGCCGTTGCCCTGCACCGGGCGCCAGTGACTGCCGCCGTCATGCGAGACATACAGGCCGCTGCCCGGCCCGTTCGACGGCGGGTACACGCTCCACGGCGGGCGTCGGGTCTGCCACAGCGCGGCGTAGATGGTGTCTGGGTCGCCGGGCTTGAACGCCAGGTCGATCGCGCCGGTGTCGGCGTCCTTGAACAGCACCTTGCTCCAGTGCGCGCCGCCATCGGTAGTGCGGAACACGCCGCGCTCGGCATTCGGCCCGTAGGCATGGCCCAGCGCTGCCACGAACGCCACGTTCGGGTTGCGCGGATCGACCAGCACGCCGGCGATCTGGCGCGTGTCCTGAAGGCCGATGTGCGACCAATGTTTGCCGCCATCGACCGACTTGTACATGCCGTTGCCGTGCGCGATGTCCGAGCGCATGTCGGCTTCGCCGGTGCCCACGTAGATCGTCTTCGGATCGGACGGCGCCAGCGCCAGCGCGCCGATCGATCCGACCTTCTCGCTGTCGAAGATCGGCTGCCAGGTGCGTCCGGCATCCGCCGTGGCCCATACGCCGCCGTCCACCGCGCCGAAATAGAAATGCCGGCTGTCGCCGGGGATGCCCGCGACGGTCAGCACGCGGCCGCCGCGGAACGGGCCGATCAGTCGCCAGCTCAATCCCTGGTACAGCGACGGATCGACCGTGGCATGCGCGGCTAAGGTGGTGGCAAGACCAAGGACAAACACGGTGAGGCAGCGACGCAGGCGCATGGACAATCCCCCGGGGCGGGTAAGATCAAGGCCCGTGAGTGTAGGACGCTTTACCCTGTGGCGCTTATGGGTCGAAAGTCACGGGTGCTCAAGCGGACGTCCCGTTCGCGGGCACTTTTGGCTGAGACTTCAATTCCATATGGCGCAAGGGCCGCCGCTTGGCTCCGGGTTGAGCGGAGAGATACGGGAGACGTGCATGCCTGATGAAAAGCGAGTGCTGGATCCCGCAGCGGCGCGGGCCTACTACGACCGATTCGGGAAGAAGCAAGACAGCCAGGGCTTCTACGAAGACCCCGCGCTCGACGACATGGTTGCCCATGCGAGTTTCCAGGATACCCGGCACGTCTTCGAGTTTGGCTGTGGCACCGGAAAGTTCGCCGCTCGTCTTCTGGAGAGGTATTTACCTTGCTCGGCGACTTATCTCGGTTGCGATGTCAGCCCTGTCATGATCGGACTCGCGAAGCACCGGCTGGAGGCGTACGGCGAGCGGGCGCAGGCGGTCTTGTCCGATGGCGCCGTTCGTTTTCCCCTCCCCGATCATTCGGTCGATCGTGTTGTCTCCAGCTACGTTCTGGACCTGCTGTCGGAGGCAGATATCGGGCATTTCTTCGCCGAGGCACGTCGCGTGATGATGCCCGGCGGCAAGGTCTGCATCGCAAGCCTGACAAGCGGCGTCAACGTTCCATCGCGCATCGTGTCGTCGCTATGGATGTCACTATTCCACCTCGGTCCCGCCCTGGTGGGCGGCTGCCGTCCGATTCACGTCGATGCCTTTGTGAATCCACAGGAATGGCAAATTGTGCACCGAAGGGTTGCGACTCCTTTTGGCGTGCCGTCGGAAGTACTGATCCTGAAGATGAAAAGTGTGACCAACAACGGGCCGGAGCCGATGGCGCCACGTGCCGGGGCCTAGCAGCCCGGCCGAGCAAAGTCCGACAGGCTGCTAGCCCGTGGAGGTCTTGGGGAAATGCAGGCGCCCCATGTCTGCCCGCGCCGAGGGTTCCGACCTGGCGCACATCGAGGCCGATCTTCCGAAACTCACAAGGAACCCCAACCGATGACTCTGACTACGATTGTTCTTCTGGTGCTGGCGCTTTACGTGGTGCAGCTCTTTCTGCAGGAAATATCGCGCTTCGGTTTCGACCTGTGGGGCATCGTGGGCAACCGCGACAAATTGCCGGAGATGTCGGTTGTAGCGGGTCGGCTGGACCGCGCGAAGGACAACATGCTGGAGGCTTTGCCGCTGTTCCTCGGCCTGGCGCTATTGGTGCTGGTCGAGGGCCGCGACACGAGCGAGGTGACCCATGCCGCATGTGTCTTCCTTGTCGCACGTGTCCTCTACGTGCCGGCGTACGTGAGCGGCATCCGTATGCTGCGCTCGCTCGTGTGGCTGGTGGGGGTTGCCAGCCTCGTCATGATGGCGCTGCCCCTGATCCAGGGATGCGGTTCGCGCTGGTGAGCTTCCCCCCCCAGCTCAAGGCTTCACGAAGCGCAACGTCATCCGGTCCGATTCGCCCACCGCTTCGAGTTTCGCGTGCTCGCTTTCGGGGCCGGCCAGATCGGGAGGCAGGCGGTGCACGTTGATGTCTTCGGGATCCTTCGGGTTGGCATTGATCTCGGACACGCCGTCGAGGCGAAAGCCGGTCTTCAGCGCCAGGGCGATCAGGTAATCCTCGGGAATGCGGTGCAGTGCCTTCGCACTTTCCACGGCATCGGCGAACGGTTTGGCGCGGTGCTCGACCACGCCGAACACGCCGCCGGGCTTGAGCACGTCGTAGACCGACTTGAACGCGGCGGCCAGGGTTTCGGGGCTGCGGTTGAGCCAGTCGTGGGTGTTGCGGAAGGTGAGCACCATGTCGGCGGAATTCGGTGCGCCCAGGTTCACCTTGAACGGCGGGGTGAACGGGACGACCTTCTCGATATGGCCGAACACGGCGGGTTCGGCCTTGATCCGGTCGGCGAACTTGGGCGAGCCGGCCTCGATCAGGTGGCCGTGGTCGTACAGGAACGGCGCCAGGATCTCGCTGTACCAGCCGCCGCCGGGATCCAGTTCGATCACCGTCATATCGGGTTTGATGCCGAAGAACTGCAGGGTCTCGACCGGGTGGCGGTAGCGGTCGCGGGCCTTGTGCGCAGCGGAGCGCCAGCGACCGTCGACGGCGTGTTGCATCAGCGCAGTCGCCGTGGAGGTCCGGGTGGTGTCGGCGTGGGCCAGACAGGGCAGCAGCACGGCGCCGGCCAGAAGAAGCAGGAGCGTGCGGGTTCGGTGCGACATGGTTCGAGCCTCCCGGGTGGGCGGCCAAGCTTACTCCAGTGGCGGATGGCCGGGACGGTTCGTCGCCGGCGCATGCCGGGCAGGGTGTGCAGCGGGGTGCATGCAGTTCCGGACGGTCAGTCGCGATCGACGAGACCGCGCAACAACGCTGCCATGCCTTCCTTGCCACCGCCGGCTTCGCCGTCCCGTTCGGGAATGTCGCACGAACGGCGATCGGCTTGAGCCGGTGTGCCTTCGGCAGGGCATTGGCTTTTCCGGCTCACCGTGCCGGAAGTCGGCGAACCGACCGCCAGTCGAGACGATTGATAAGGCGATGGATCGACCGAGGCATGCGCGGCCACCGCGGTGGAGATGCCCAGAGCAAGCATCGCAAGGCGGTGGCGCGGATGCGTAAAAGACCCCCGATCGCAGCGGTCGAGGAAGCACTATGTCGCGCATCGCCGACTTGTTCTCAAGGCCCGAAAGTCATTCCGGAGCGCACAGGGTGCGCTCCAACACAAGCGTGTGCCGGACCGTGGCTATTCGAGGCGCCCTTGGGCGATGCGTGCGCGGGCTCGCCTGACGCCGGTCTTCGCCAATGCCCGCAGCGCCTTGCGATCGGGTTCGGCGAATGGCGAGCCGTCAGCGCAGTGATCGAGCAGCAGCGCATAGTCCTGCGCCTCGCCCAGCAGCGCGGTCAGGGCCTTGTCGCGATCGCTGCCGGCCTTTTGCGTGGCAGACAGCTCGTCGAGCGCGCGCCGTTGCTGCAGCACGCGCCGCGCGCGGCGCCGCCAGCGGTGCCAGTCGTCGTCGTGCATGCTGCGGCGTGCCCGTTTGGCCGCGGCCTCGGCCTTCGACTCGCTGCGTTGCAGGGATCGCAGTGCATCCTTCTCCCGCAAGTCCTGCCACGGCAGTGCCTGCAGTTCCGCTGCCAGGGCGGCCAGTGCAGCGCGCCGGTTCGCAAAACCGGCATCGTCGTGCAAGGCGAACCGCGTCTGTGCGCTGCGTCGTCGCATCGCGGCTCGGCGCGCACGACCGAGCAACGGACCCGTCGCAGCGGCGGCGTGTTTTTTCGTCAGACGATCCAGCGTTTCGACCAGCGCCTGGGCGTCGCGCAGACTCGACAGGCTGCGGTTGATGCGACGCAGTTGACGGTCGATCAGGATGCCGTCCGGCCTCAGCGTGGATGCGCACAGGGCCAGCACGGCGCGGGTAAGGCGCAACGCCTTGCGTGCCCGATGCACGCCTGCGTGCAATCGCGCACCGCGCCAGCCCAGAAAGTGAATCGCCTGTGCCAAGGTGTTCGTTGCGCGCGTGCGCAACGATTCGCCCACCGTCGCCGTTGCGGGATTCAAGCGCTCGTGCCGATCGCCCACGTGCATCTCCAGCAGGGTTCGGGGTGCATGCCGTCAACCGGGCAGGTGGCTGCAGCCAGCTGCGCATGTTGCACCATGTTCCTGTGACGGCGAGGTGGTTGGCGGCCGCTCATCCTCCTTCGACGAGCTCCGGAAAGGCCAACCCCTCTCCCCGAGGGAAGAGGGGTTATCTATGCGCCGAACCTCAGTCGCGCTCCAGCCCGCGCATCGACGCTTCCATGCCTTGCTTGCCGCCGCCGGCCTCGCCGTCCCGTTCGGGCATCGTCGCGGGAACGGCGATCGGCTTGAGCTGGTGTGCCTTCAGCAGGGCATTGGTTTTTTCCAGCTCGCCGTGCTGGAAGTCGGCGAAGGACTTCTGCACGTCGCCCAGTTCGCGTTCGAGCGTGTCGATGTAGGCCATCTGGTAATCCGAAGGGCGGCCTTCGTAGGACATGATCGCGCCGTACAGCTGGTCGGCATGTTCGCGCAGGCGTTCCTCGCCGGTGATCGCGCCGCCTTCGGTGGTCGCCACGATCTTCTTGCGGATGTCGTTGGCCTTGCTGTCGAGGTTGCGCAGTGGTTTGCGCAAGGCATCTCCGGCGGGCAATGCGGAAATCCGGGCGCCGGCTTCAGCGCGCACGGTGTTGATCCGTGCGACCAGATCGCTCATGTTCCCGAACAGTTTCTTGACCCGCGTGGCCGCATCGAATTGCACCTGACGGTCGGCGACCGAGAAGGTGTCGCGTCGGTCGAGTACGACCTTCAGCCTGGTTTCGAACACGTCCTTGCCCTTGGTCATGCGGATCGTGTAGACGCCCGGAACCACGCGCGGACCCACGATCGAGTTGAAGGCGATCTGTGCCGCCGGCGGCACCCGCGGCGGCTTGGCGCGCATCGACCACTGCACCCGATTGATGCCGCGGCGCACGCTGGCCGGCAAGGTGTCGAGCAGCTTGCCCTGGCTGTCCAGCACGTCGATCTTCAACTTGCCGAACAGGTGGCGGCTGCGCTGGTAGTAGGTGATGACCGCGCCGTCGGCCGGGTTGGGACCGACGAAGGCGGCATCGCCGCCGGGCCAGCCGCCCCAGGCCTCGATCCGCTGCTGCGCAGGCAACGAAGGCAGGAAGCTTGCCTCGCTGTTCAGCACCTTGGCGTCCAGCGCCCGCAGCGGGGTGATGTCGTCGATGATCCAGATGCCGCGGCCGTGGGTGGCCAGCACCAGGTCCGCATCGCGCTGCTGGAACGCGATGTCGCGCACCGCGACCGCCGGAAAATCACCGCCCTTGAATTGCGCCCAGTGCGCGCCACCGTCGATCGAGATCCACAGGCCGAACTCGGTGCCGGCATACAGCAGGCCGGGCTTGACCGGATCCTGCTTGATCACGTGCACGTAGCCGCGCAGGCCCTTGGTGTGCTTCGGCGTCACCAGCGCGGTCCACGACTTGCCGTAGTCGGTGGTCTTGTAGATGTACGGCGCCATGTCGCCGAAGCTGTGCCGGTCGAACGCGACGTAGGCGCTGCCGGCGTCGACATTGTCGGCCTGCACCCACGACACCCACTCGCCCTTGGGCAGGCCGCGGATATTGCGCACCACGTTGGTCCAGTGCTTGCCGCCGTCGCGGGTCAGCTGCAGGTTGCCGTCGTCGGTGCCGACCCAGATCAGTCCGGCCTGCCTGGGCGACTCGCTGATCGAATAGATCGTGGTGTAGGCCTCGGCGGCGGAATTGTCCACGGTGACGCCGCCGGACTTCTCCTGCTGCTGCTTCCGTGGATCGTTGGTCGTCAGGTCGGGCGAGATGCGATCCCAGCTCTGGCCGTGATCGCGCGAGCGGAACAGGAACTGCGCGCCGATGTAGATCGTGCCCTTCTCGTTCGGACTCAGCGCGATCGGGGTGTTCCAGTTCCAGCGCAGCTTCTCGTTGTAGCCGGGCCTGGGCTGGATGTCGCGTGCCTCGTGCGTATGGCGGTTGACGCGGGTGATGCTGCCGCCCTGCGTCTCCGCGTAGATGTAGTTGCCGTCGGCGGGATCGTCGAACATCCAGAAGCCGTCGCCGCCGCAGAAGTTCTCCCACTGCGCGTTGGCGATGCCGCCGGGGTAGGCCGAGTCGCCGACCCAGCAGGCATTGTCCTGCAGGCCGCCGTAGACCCGGTACGGGTCGGCGTTGTCCACGCTCACGTGATAGAACTGCGACACCGGCAGGTTGTTCGCCTTCCACCACTTGTTGCCGCCGTCCTGCGAATACCACAGGCCGCCGTCGTCACCCACGATGATCCGTTTCGTGTTGCGTGGGTCGATCCACACCACATGCGAATCGCCGTGGGTGCCGCCGCCGACATTGGCAAAGCTCTTGCCGCCGTCGAGGCTCTGGATCAGGTTGAGGTCGGGCTTGAACAGGCGCTGCGGGTTGGTCGGATCGACAATGAGATTGGCGAAGTAGAACGGCCGCCACACCATCAGCTGGCTCTTGTCGCGCGCCTGCCAGGTCCTGCCGCCGTCGTCGGAGCGGTACAGCGCCGAGTTCGGCGATTCGACCAGGCTGTAGACGATCGATGGATTGGACGGCGCCACCGCCACTGCGATGCGGCCGTAGGGTTTCAGCGGGAAACCCTTGTTGGCAGCGTTGGTGATCTCGGTCCACGACTTGCCGCCGTCGGCCGAGCGGAACAGGCCGCTGGCCGACGGTGCGGTCGGCGATACGCCACCGGAGCGGAAGGTCCAGCCCTTGCGGCGGAAGTCCCACATGCCGGCGAACAGCACGTTCGGATTCTTCGGATCCATCGCCAGCGAGGCGCAGCCGGTGGACAGGTTGCGGCCCTTCAGCACCAGTTTCCACGACTTGCCGCCGTCGGTGGTCTTGTACAGGCCGCGGTCGGCCGAGTCGCTCCACAGCTTGCCCGGCACGCAGGCGTAGACGGTGTTGTCGTCGTGCGGATCGATCGCGATTTTCGCGATGCGCTCGGAACTCTTCAGGCCCATGTTCGACCAGCTCTCGCCGCCGTCGGTGGACTTGTAGATGCCGTCGCCGATCGACACGGTGTTGCGCATCCACGATTCGCCGGTGCCGACCCACACCGTATCGTGATGCGTGGGGTCGATCGCGATGTCGCCGATCGACTGCACCGGCTGCTTGTCGAACACCGGGGTGAAGGTGGTGCCGCCGTCGGTGGACTTCCACACGCCGCCGCTGGCGGCGCCCACGTAGAGCAGCAGCTTGCCGTCTTTTTCGGGCATCGCCGCGAGCGCGGCGATGCGCCCGCTCATCGTGGCCGAGCCGATGTTGCGCGCGCCAAGGCCGGAGATCGCACCGGCGTCAAAGCGGGCCATGCCGTCGGCCGGGGTGGCGGCAGGCGCGGCGGTGACGGCGCCGGCCATGCAGGACAGGGCGACCAGCAGAGCCGGGATCGCGAGATGCTGGTGATGGCGGGATTTCATCGTTTCGCTCCTTCCGTTCCGTGGCCGGTTCCGGCACTGGCCGGGAACGCGAACAGGCTGTTGTCCATCGGCACGTTCGCCGAGGCCTTCTCCACCGTGAACTGCTGGGTGCCGCCATCGCCGCTGCCCTTGGATTCGATCGTCGTGGAGAACGGGAAATACACGCCGTTCACCCGCTCGTAATCGCTGTAATCGGCCACTACTTTCACGTGCGTGCCGCGCACCGTCAGCTGGCTGATCCGGCGGATCTCGAGAAAATAATCCGGGTCCAGATACACATAGTCGATGTCGCCATTCTTCAGCGTGACCTTGAGCTTGTGCGCCCGGGTGCCGTCGATGTCCTCGGTGCCGAGGTAGGCCAGCGTGCTGCCGTTCGCTTTCCAGTCGACCAGCGGCCCGCCGATCGCGGCGTCGTCGGCCAGCGACCGTGCATCGTCGTCGGACATCTTCTCCGGCTCGCGGCGCCCCTGGAACGGCGAAATCTGCCAGGCCTCCTTGCCGTCCCAGGCCTGGATCTGGGTCAGGCTCTGGATCGTCGCCTCGTTGCGCACCAGGTCGGGCGCCTTCTGGTATTCGGTGAAACCGAGTTCAAACTGGCCGCCGAGGCGCAGCTTGCCTTCGAGCTTCAGGCTGGTGATCGCGTGGATCTTGTCGAGGCCGCCGCGGGCTTCCAGATTCTTCGCCACCAGCTCGTCGGCGGTCAGCGCGTGGGCGGACGTGGCGACGAGCAGCACGGCAACGCAAAGCAGAAACGGGATACGCATGGAACCAGTCCTCCCTCTGGTGATGCCCGCCGGAGCGGGCCTGATCGGCCGCGTGGCGGCCATCCCCTGGACAACGACGCATCGGCCCGGCAATACCCGGGCGCAGCACGACAGGGCCAGAGCGTACGCGCCTCATCCGCCC
The DNA here is from genome assembly GCA_035530315.1 of Rhodanobacter sp. Lineage (GTDB taxonomy): Bacteria > Pseudomonadota > Gammaproteobacteria > Xanthomonadales > Rhodanobacteraceae > Rhodanobacter. Next base: position 12,583 of record DATKVA010000148.1, read on the forward strand.
GAGGCGATAGGTGCGCGGGCAAACCTTTGGCCTATGGCGGTTTGCCGCCCGGCGGGCGATAACGGCGGGCGTGGGATCCGAAACCGGGGGTGCAGTCCGGTGCCCGCGAACTTGAATCAGCCTGAAGCTCTGCGCCACAGGTCATGGGCGTGGCAAATCGGAGCCGGGTCGGGGGGTGCATAGCGGCATGTGCAGGGTGGCTCGGTTGGCGAAGTGCGGCTTGCCGGGACGCCAGCTTCAACAGGGGTGAAACCGGGCGCCAGCCGGCACCACGGATCGAAATGCACCCGTCGACGCCAGTCATCGTGTGTCGGAATTCGGGAGATTCCGGCGAACGGCCAGGGCGCCGGCAGTTCAGCCGGCGCAGGGTGACCGCAAGGCTTGCCCCCCGCCCAGCCCGCGTGGCAGCATGCTTTATGCGGGATTTGCGCAAGACAATGCATTACAGGTTTGTCAGATGCCTGGCGCTGGTCGCCGTGTGGCTGACGGTGCTGATGCCCGTGATTTCGCGCAGCATGCCCAACGGCATGGGTTCGATGGGCTTTGGCTCCCGGGGCACCTCGCACGGACTCAGCCAACAGCATCCGTCCACGCCGCCCGATCCCTCATCCATTCTCGACAGATGCGGCTACTGCTGCCTGTTTTGCCACAGTCCCCTGGTAGCCGGCGGCGCCCTGCCGGCACTGCCGCCGCTGGCGCTTTCGGCGCCGATTCTGCCTGCCCCCACGGTTCCCGTCGGTCCGCCGCCGCAACGGCTGAGTGCGGCGCCACGCGGGCCACCGTCGCAGGCTTGAGCGTGCGGGCGCCTGACGCACCGGCCCATTGTGCCGGTGCGGTGGCTGTCGCCGCATATCCATCCCCTGCCTGACTCCTTCGCCTCACCTCACAGTCGCCACCCGCCGCCATCGCGCGCAGGGCGCTGCCGGTATGCGGGCGTTGGCATCACCTCTTTGCGCCGCATGGCGGCGGCATCATATTCAGGATTTCAGCATGACGTTTTTGACTCGTTCCAAAGCCATTGCGGCGCTTCCATCGGGCGCGCTGCTGCTCGCCCTGGTCCTGCCGGGCAATGCGATCGCCTGCGCCTGCGGCTGCGGTCTGTTCGAGGTGGGCACCGGCGGTCAGCTGCCGACCACCACGCAAAGTGGCACCACGCTGTTCGCGCAGTTCGCCTACCTCGACCAGAACCAGAACTGGTCGGGCAGCTCGAGTGCACCGGCGGCAGCCAACAACGACAAGGACATCCGCACCCTGTTCCAGACCGTGGGCCTGGAGACCCAGTTCAACCGGAGCTGGGGCATGCGCATCGAGGTGCCGTACTGGCAGCGCCATTTCAGCACGCTGGACGAAGACACCGGCAAGCCGGCGACGTTCAACCACGGCGCGCTGGGCGACATCCGGGTGATGGCCACCTACACCGGCTTTTCGGGCGATCGTTCCACCGGCCTGCAGTTCGGCGTCAAGCTTCCCACCGGCGACTGGACTTACAAAGGTTTCGACCGCGACACCGAGATCGGCACCGGCACCACCGACCTGATCATCGGCGGCTTTCACCGCTGGAACTTCGGCGCAAACCTGGGCTGGAGCGGCTTCGTGCAGGGGACCGCGCTGCTGCCCGGCAACACCCGTGCCGGTTATCGCCCGGGCGATGAGCTGGATGCCTCTGTGGGCATTTATCCGGCGGGCTGGAAGATCGGCACGCGAGCGCACTTGACGCCGATCCTGCAGGCCCTGCTGGCGTGGCGTTCCCCCGACTCCGGCGTCAACGCCGACCCGGCCAATACCGGATTGGCGCGCATCCTGCTGGCACCCGGCCTGGAGCTGCAGTGGCAGCGGCTGCGCCTGGATGCCAGCGTGGCCAAGCCGGTCTACCAGCGCGTGCACGGCAACCAGCTGATCGGACAATGGCAGGCGTCGATGTCGGTCAGCTATGCGCTTTGAGCGGATGCGGCGCCCCCTTAGTTCTGGTCCCGATGCTCGCGGCTGCCGCACCCACGATCAGAATTCGTCGACGAACTCGATGCCCGCATCGCGCTCGTTGGCCATCACTTCGGCGCAGCCGCGGGCGGTGTCGGCGATCTGGTCAGTGGGTACCTCCACCTCGACGCAGTAAACCTGTCCTTCGCTGTCGCTCACCGACTCGCTGGAGCTGGAATCGTCGCGCATGCGGGGGTTCAGGTCGTCGATTTCCTCGACGTGCTCGATGCCACTGATGCCGTGAAGTCCGGTGATGACGGCGTCGGCGTCGTAGCGGCTGCCGATCAGGCGAAAGCGGACCATGGACATGGCATTGCTCCTCGGGACAGGTGGCGGGGATCTCATGCTCTCAGGTCCGGCGCATGCGCCAGGTGATGCCGTCGGCGTGCGGACGGACATCGCGGCGGGCTACCATCGCGCTTCATGGGTATCACCCACAGCCGACTGGGCAACGTCCGCCAGGCTGTCAACAGGAGCGCGGCGATGCGCAAGACCTACGACCGCGATTATTTCGACAAGTGGTACCGCGACCCGCGGCATGCCGTGGGTTCGCCGGCAGAGTTGCGGCGCAAGGTGGCGCTGGCGGTGGCGCAGGCCGAATATTACCTGGGCCGGCCGATTCGCAACGTCCTCGATGTCGGTTGCGGCGAGGCGCCGTGGCGCGCGCCGCTGCTGGCCCTGCGCCCGGGCATCGGCTATCGCGGGCTGGATGCCAGTCCCTACGTGGTGCAGCGCTACGGGCGCAGCCGCCATGTCGGCCTGGCCCGTTTCGGCCAGTTGGAACAGCTGCGCTTCGACACCCGCTTCGACCTGATCGTGTGCACCGACGTGCTGCACTATCTGCGGCCGGCCGAGATCCGCGCCGGCCTGGGCGGGATCGTCGACATGCTCGAAGGCGTGGCCTTTCTCGAGGTGTTCACCAGCCGCGACGACGTCGTCGGCGACCGCGACGGTTTCGTGTCGCGCACGCCCGAGTGGTACCTGCGCGAGTTCGGCCAGGCCGGTCTGCTGCCATGCGGCTCGCACTGTTATCTGGGGCCGCGGCTGGAGCGGCACATTGCCGCGCTGGAGCGGGCGCGGTTGCCGGTGTGACCGTCGTGGCGCGCTGACCGTTGTTGCCTGGATAGTGTAGGGTTTGCCGTCGACACACCGGATTCCACAATTCATGCGGCAGGCGTCTGGTCGGCGTCTACCGAACAACGGAGCGTATCGCCAGTCATGCCCGAACTTTCCTTTCGGCAACTGCAATCGGCGGTGGTGGAGATCGACCAGGCGTTTGCCATTCACGAAGACTGGATCAGAGGCCTGATCCGCACGTTCGTGGTCAGGCAGCCGCCGGAAGCCAGCGACCTGCTGCCTGATGCGCACCGCCGGTGCGCCTTCGGCCAGTGGTACTACAACGACGCGTTGAGCGCCCTGCACGACTATGCGGCGTTCGTCGCGGCCGGGCAGGTGCACGAGCAGATGCATGCGACGGCGGCTCAACTGCTGCAACGCGTGGTCGATGGAGTACCGATTGCCGCCGGCGAACTGGACGAGTTGATCGATCTGATCGACCGCCTGCGGCTGGACATCCGGTCCTTGCGACACGAACTCGACGAGAAGACGCAGAACCGCGATCCGCTCACCGGCGCGCTCAACCGCAGGCGCCTGTTTCCCTACCTGCGCGAACAGCAGGCGCTGATGAGCCGTCGCGTGCAGTCGTGCTCGCTTGCCATGATCGACCTCGACCACTTCAAGCACATCAACGATCGCCATGGCCATGCCGCGGGCGACATCGTGCTGGCCTGCACGGTGCAATGCCTGCAGGCCTTGCTCAGACCTTACGATCATCTGTATCGCTATGGTGGCGAGGAGTTCCTGCTGTGCATGCCCGACACCACGGTCGATGTGGCCCTTGGCCTGGGGGAGCGCCTTCGCGCTGCCGTGGCCGCGCAGCTGATCCACGCCGGTGGCGGCAATCCGCCGCTGCGGATCACGGCTTCTTCCGGGGTGGCCGCGCTGGATCCGGCCCGCCCGGTCGAGGAGTCGGTCGATCGGGCCGACAAGGCCATGTACCAGGCCAAGATGAAGGGGCACGATCGCGTCGAAGCCTGGGGTTGATGGTCATGCCCTGAGAGTCCGAGTCGGCTCGCACGATCCTCACAGCAACCGCAGCAACTCCTTCATCAGCGGCAGCCGGCGCACGCGCACGGCGCTGGCGCGAAACACCGCATTGGCCAGGGCGGGGGCGGCGGTGGGCATCGCCAGGAAGCTGGCGCCGGTGGGCGTGCGGTCGCCGGGCACGGTGATCACTTCCACCGCATCGGGCAGCTGCGCCATGCTGGCCAGCGGGTAGTCCTTGTAGCTGTGTTGCTGGATCTGGCCGCCCTTGAAGGTGATCGCCAGGTTCAGCGCGGCGGACAGCGCATCGAGCGTAGCGCCCGCCACCTGGCCTTCCAGGCCCAGCGGGTTGATCACGCGGCCGACGTCGACGGCGCACACGACGCGCTGGATGATCAGCTTCTCGCCCTGCATCGCGGCCTCGACGGCGTGCGCCACATAGGCGCCATCGACATGCCAGCAGGCGATGCCCAGGCCGTTCACGCTGCGCAGCCAGTTTTTCCACTCGATGCGGTCGGCAACCAGCTGGAGCACGTTGAGCAGACGGCCGACATCCAGCGTGCCGCCGGTGCCGAGCGGCAGCTGGCGGGCTTCGCCGAGCAGGCGCAGCCGGGTGTCCAGCGGATTCTCTTTCAGCAGATGGGCGATTTCGTCGATGAAGCTTTCCACCGCGAACGCGTTGCTCAGGTGCGGCATGCCGCGGGTGGGGCCGCGCGGGATCGCCGACTCCAGCGCGTACCAGTCGCTGCGGAAATTCGGCAGCAGTCCGGCCGGCAACTGGTCGGCCTGAAGTTCGGAGGTCCACAGCCGGTTGTCCGGCACGCCGCGATGCGCCAGCGCCGAGGCACTGGCCATGCGCTGGTCCCAGCCGATCACCCGGCGCTTGCGATCGATGATTGCGCTGAACTGGTGCACGCTGCCGGAGCGGTAGTAGTCGTGGCCCAGGTCCTGCTCGCGCGTCCACAGCAGACGCACCGGCTTGCCGACGGCCTTGGCCAGCATCACCGCTTCGGCGACGAAGTCGTGATCGAGCCGGCGGCCGTAGCCGCCGCCGACGCGCGGCACGCGGATCTCGATCTGCGCGGGGGCCAGGCCGGTCAGGCGCTGCACCACCGCCCAGGCTTTCTGCGGCGCCTGGGTCGGCACGATCGCTCGGGCGCGATCCTTGTCCAGCCGCACCAGGCAGTTCATCGGCTCGGCGGTGGCATGCGCCAGCCATGGCTGGAAGTAGCTTGCCTGCAGGCGGCGGGCGGCTTTCTTGCCGGCCGCGTCGACGTCGCCGTCGTTGCGTACGCGCGCGGTGGGAGGAGTGGTGCTGTCGGCAAGCAGGGCGACGGCCTGCTGCTCCAGCGCGGCGCTGCTTTCGCTGCCGCTGGCACCGGGTTTCCATTCGAGTTTGAGTTTTTGCCGACCTTGCAGCGCGGACCAGGTATCTTCGGCCAGCACTGCCACGGCCGGTGCGATCACCGTGCTGCCCCAGGGCTGGCCGGGTTCGGGCGTGAGCTGCATCACTTTCACCACGCCTTTCACCGCCAGCGTATCGGCGGTGTCGATGCGCTCCAGCGTGCCGTCCGGCCACGGGCAATGCGCCAGCACCGCCACCAGGGCCTCGCCGTCCTGCTCGTCGAGCGCAAAGTGGGCCTGGCCGGTGACGATGCCATGCGCGTCGACGTCGCCGGCGGGCTTGCCGATCAGTTGGTAGCGATCGGCCGTCTTCAATGGCGGCAGCTTGTCCGGCAGTGCGATCGCGCTGGCGTCGTCGACCAGGCTGCCATAGCTGAGGCGGCGACCGTCCAGCGCGATGACCGTGCCGGCGTCGCAACGCAGCTGGTTGGCCGGCATGCCGAGCCGGCGCGCCGCGGCCTGCAGCAGCAGCCAGCGCGCCAGCGCGCCAGCCTGGCGCAAGTCGCCCCAGGCTGCGGGAATCGAGCTGCCGGTGCCGCCGATCTGTCGCCCGTAGATCCAGCGTGGCTGACCTTTGTCGTCGGCCACGCCCAGGCCGAGCAGTATCACGCTGACCTGGTTCCAGTCGGCATCGAGTTCGTCGGCGATGATCCGCGGCAACGCCGTGGCCACGCCGGTGCCGGTATCCGGATCGCGTGCGCCGATCAGCACGTTGCTGTCGCTGTCGATCCGCACGTACGCACCGAGGTCGTAGAACGTGTCGCCGAGCAGGGCCGGCGGCAGCGGCGCATCGGCGGCATCGGCGACACGGATGCCGATCATCAGCACGCCGGCACCGGCGGCCAGCACCTGCAGGAAGCGGCGCCGTTCAAGCTGGATCGTATCGTTGATGCGCTGTTCGCTCATGGCTGGGCCGCCTTGCCGGCAGCCACGCGCTTGATCGCTCGGCGCACCCGGGTCTGGCAGCCGCAGCGGCACAGGTTGGGCAACTGGTCGATGTCGCCGTCGCTGGGCTGTTTCTTGCGCCGCAGAAGGTCCGCCGCCGCGATCAGCCAGCCGGGTGTGCAATAACCGCAACCGATGGCGTCCTCGTCGATGAAGGCCTGTTGCAGCGGATGCAGCGTGCCGTCGTCGGCGGCCAGGCCTTCCACCGTGGTCACCTGCCGGCCGGCCAGTTTGGCGACCGGCAGCGTGATGGCGGAAACCGCCTTGCCGTCCAGCAACACCAGGTCGGCACCGCTTTCGCCGTGCGCATCGCCGTACTTGGTGCCGGTCAGCTGCAGCACGTCGCGCAGATACCACAGCAGCGGCATCTGCGGGTCGCCGGTGTGGAGGTAGTGCTCGCCATTGATCTCAAGATCGATGCCGTCGCGTACCTTGACCGGCACGATGCCGCTGTCCGGATTGATCGGCAGGACCTGGGCTTGCACGGGCGCCATTGACGATCTCCTCGAAATGTATCCGCGCATTGTGACATTGCCGGCAGGCTCCTAAGTGCGTGCCTGGCTGAACAGCCGGCGCCAGACGGCATACACCGGCACGCCGGCCAGCATGATCAGCGCGCCGATACCGGCATTGCGCGGGCTGTCGCCGATCGTCATCACCACCACGAACGCCACGATGCCGATGAACAGCAAGGGCAGCCACGGATAGCCCGGCATCCGGAAACTCAGCGTGCCGGCGTCGTGGCGGCGGTACCAGAACAGCGTGGCCACGCCCGCGGCCGAGGCCAGCCAGTCGCCGAAGGTGGCGTAGTCGAGCAACTGGCCGTAGCTGCCGGACAGTGCCAGCACGATCGCCCAGCCGACCAGCAACAGCAGTGCAAGGTTCGGCGTGCGGTAGGTCGGGTGCAGGTGCGCCACCGAACGGAAGAACAGCCCGTCCGCGCCCATCGCCTGCAACACGCGCGCACCGGCGACCAGGGTGATGTTGCAGAAGCCCAGCGTGGAGATCGCGATGCCCAGCGCGATCAGCTTCGCGCCGACCGGGCCGGCCATGCGGTCCATCACGTCGGCGGCCGGCGCGCTGCTGGTGGCGAGGCCGGCGTGGCCGAGCACGGCCAGATAGGCCACGTTGACCAGCACATAGGCTGAGATTACCAGCAGCATGCCGATGAGCATCGCGCGGGGCAGGGTGCGTTGCGGTTCGCTCACCTCGCCGGCGAGGTTGTTGAGGTTGGTGAAACCGGAATAGGCGAACAGCACCGGCAGCGTGGCGCCCAGGAATCCCACGCCGACGTGCGTCGGGTCCGCCGCCAGCACCGGCTGACCACCCACGCCGGCGAGATACAGTCCGCTCGCCACCAGCACCGCCACCGCCAGCAGCTTGAGCAGGGTGAACAGGTTCTGCACCTGCGCGCCGAGCTTCATGCCGAACAGGTTGATGCCGCCGACGAACACCAGCGCGCCTAGGGTCAGCGGCAGTGCCATCGCCGGCGGCAGCCCGAACGCGGCGGCAGCATAGCTGGCGAAGATCGTCGCCACCGCGGCGCTGGAGCCGGAGTAGATCACCAGCAGCATGGTCCAGCCGAACAGGAAGCCGGCCAGCGGGCCGAATGCCTCGCGCAGGTACACGTAGCTGCCGCCGGTCTGCGGCCGGCGCGCGCCCAGCTCCGCGTAGCACAGCGCGCCGATCAAGGTCAGTACGCCGGCGCCGACCCACATCAGCAGCAGGCTCAGGCCCGAGCCGGTGCGCTGGGCGGCGATACCCGGATTGAGAAAAATGCCGCCGCCGATGATGCCGCCCACCACGATCAGGGCGGCATCCAGCGGGCGCAGGCGGCGCAGATAGCCGCGGTCGGAGTCGGTCATGGCGCGATCATGGCTGCAAGGACGCCGCAGCATGGCGGGCGCGGCGCGTGCGGGCAAGTCTGCCGTGTTTCAAGCTCGCGCGGATGTCGATGGCGCCGTGGGGTGCGACCTGCGACCGGTCTGCATGCGTGCGCGGTTGCAGCAATAGCGGGAAGCCGGCGCCTTGCGGCGTCGGCTTCCCGTGCAACACACCCGACAGGCTCCTGGGCGATCAGAACGTGCGAAGGAATACGGCCAGATTACTCACGTTGAGCGTGCCGATGCCTGCGCCCGGCTCGTATCCGTAGTTGCCGAAGTAGAACCAGTTGTCGCCCGTCCGGATGTCATTGAAGGCCGAGAAGGGGCCATAACGGAAGATGTTCTGCAACGCGTAGACCTGTGGATTCCAGAAGCCCACGCGGCTGTGGGTCGACTGCCTCAGCAGGGCGCTGATGCCGTTGAGCTGTGGCGCAACGAAACTGGTGCCGCCGAAGAATGTCTGCAGTCCCGGGCCATCCAGCGACGAGACGAGGCTGTAGCCGGTTTCCGGGTCGGCATTCAGCGAAACATCGGGCTCGTTGCGGCCGCGGTAGTGCGCCGGCAACGTGTAGTCGATGCCGAACTGCGGCAAGAACAGGGTCTGATTCTTCTCGCTCTTGCGGATGCCGCCGGTGAACAGCTGATAGCGTGGCATCGGCCAGAACACGCTCACACCGCCGCCGCCGCCGACCGAGAACACGGCGTCGGTGATATCCACGCCGAAATTGGTCTGGAAGTAGTTGGAGATGTAATCCCAGCCCCAGACGCTTTCCCTGGTGAGCGACGCCGTCGGGCCACCGCTGAAGCTGTAGGAGAACGGCACGGTGGTGCCGCCTGCGGAGGTGATGAAGGGATCGGAACCCGGGGCATCGACGCTGAGCGGCGGCGGCACGGGGTCGGTGGGCGAGCCGCCGAGTGCGCGCACCGTGTCGTAGGCACCGGAATCACCCGAGGCCGCGAACACCGAGATGCCTTGCGCGGCCGCCTCCAGGAAGACCTCGTGGAACGCGCGCAGTTCGTCGGTGAAGTCGACGCCGTCGTTGAGCTGCGGGAAGTAGAAGATTTCCGGCGAGCCCCAGCTTACCGACAGGCTGTCGACCTTGTTGTCGGACACGGCCTGGTCGAACACGTCGAAGAAGCCGGCATCGGTATTGGGAGCGTCGTACACGATGATGTCCGCCCACGGCGCCAGGCCGCCGGATTGCTCGACATCGAGCGACGTCTCGCCCGAACCGGCAGGGCCGCTGAGCGGTCCGCCGCCGTCCACATGGACCTGGGTGATCCGGTTGGGTTTTACGGCCAGGCCGATCGTGCTCCAGTAGGTGTACGCATCGGCGGGGATGAAGTCCGCCAGAGTGGCGATGCCGATGGTCGAACCCCTGCCGTTCACGCCAACCTTGTATAGCGGGTTGATGTTGTAGCGGTTGGCCACGTCACCGACGGTAAATTCACCGGGCGTGCAGGTGGCGGTGGGATTGCCGGTGCACGCAGGTGTGGCCGGTGCCGCGCCCTTGGCCAGGGCATTGGCGCTGGGGCCTTGCTGCGGCGGGAGAATCGCCTTGAGCCGATGCGAGACGTAGCGCGCTTCGCTGCTCAGGCCCGATGCCGCCACCAGCGTGCCGGAAAGCGCCGCAGGAACGGTGAGCGTCGCATTCGGTTGATGGAAGACTGTTCCATCGCCGCTCCGGTAATCATGGATCGAGGTATGGAAGACCGCGTTGAATTGACCGATCGTGCCACTGACCTTGATGGCCAAATGATTCGGCAGGAGCTTGGCCTCAAGGAGTCCCTGCTGCTTCAGGAATGCCTGGACCCTGGCGATCTCGCCGGCGGTCGCGCCGTAGCGGTCCGCGAACTCCTCAGTGGTGAGGAAGCGGTGGAATTCGGGGCTGCCGCGGGTGACTGTGCTGTAGACGAAGCGTTCCAGCGCGGCCTGGTTGTGCAGCCCGAGCACCAGTGTGACGCTCATCGTCTGGCCCGGATTGCTTGCCCCAAGGTCGGTAGGGGCCGAACTATCGGCAGCGAAGCCGACAGTGGCGTAGCCGCAAAGCAGCAGCGCCAGGGAAGTCGCGAGCGACTTGCGATGCAAGTTCTTGAGCATGTCTGTTCCTCCAAGGAAAGATGCGGTCGCCACTTGCGGAAACAGGCATCACGCCGTGAAGTTGCGCTTCGTGGCAGACCATGGCCATGTATCAAGTCGATCCCCAATACGCAGTCGCGGCCCCCTGAAGATATTCCGCGCTGGTCAGCCAAGCCTAGTCCTGTGTGCCCGATCTTGAAAGTAGCGGATCGTGCGAATCAGGTTGCGAACCCACGGGGCCCCCGACTCCAGGAGCCTGTCGGGCCACCACAGCAGGGGGCCGCACGGATCGGCATTCGGGTGGCGGTCCGATTTGCGGCACAATAAAAGGGCTGCGTCGTGGACAACCCGCCCGCTGGCGCCTGAATCCCCCGAATCGAAGCTGCCTCTCTGACCTCATGACCCTTATCAAGCAAGACGATCTGATCCAGTCCGTTGCCGACGCGCTGCAATACATCAGCTACTACCACCCGGTCGACTACATCAGGAGCCTGGCCGCCGCGTACGAACGCGAGCAAAGCCCCGCCGCGAAGGATGCGATGGCGCAGATCCTGATCAACTCGCGCATGGCCGCCGAAGGCCATCGTCCGCTGTGCCAGGACACCGGCATCGTCACGGTGTTTCTGAAGGTCGGCATGAACGTCCAGTGGGACGCCACGCTGAGCCTGGAGGAGATGGTCAACGAGGGCGTGCGCCGTGCCTACCTGCACCCGGACAACAAGCTGCGCGCCAGCGTGCTGGCCGACCCGGCCGGCAAGCGCAGCAACACCAAGGACAACACGCCGGCGGTGATCAACGTCTCGATCGTGCCGGGCGACAAGCTCGACGTGATCGTGGCGGCCAAGGGCGGCGGTTCTGAGGCCAAGTCGAAATTCGCGATGCTCAACCCGTCCGACTCGATCGTCGACTGGGTGCTCAGGACCGTGCCCACGATGGGCGCCGGCTGGTGTCCACCGGGCATGCTGGGCATCGGCATCGGCGGCACCGCCGAGAAGGCGATGCTGCTGGCGAAGGAGTCGCTGATGGAGTCGATCGACATCCAGGAGCTGATCGCACGCGGCCCGCGCAACCGTGCCGAGGAATTGCGCATCGAGCTGTACGAGAAGGTCAACGCGCTGGGCATCGGCGCGCAGGGCCTGGGCGGCCTCACCACCGTGCTCGACGTCAAGGTGAAGGATTTCCCGACCCACGCCGCCAACCTGCCGGTGGCGCTGATCCCCAACTGCGCGGCCACCCGCCATGCGCATTTCACCCTGGACGGTTCCGGCCCGGTGATGCTCGATCCGCCCTCGCTGGAGGACTGGCCGAAGCTCACCTACAGCCCGGCCAACGCGCGTCGGGTGAACCTGGATACGATCACCAGGGATGAAGTCGCCAGCTTCAAGCCGGGCGAAGTGCTGCTGCTGAGCGGCAAGCTGCTCACCGGCCGCGACGCTGCGCACAAGCGCATGGTCGAGATGCTGGACCGGGGCGAGCCGCTGCCGGTGGATTTCAAGGGCCGCTTCATCTACTACGTCGGCCCGGTCGATCCGGTGCAGGGCGAAGTGGTCGGCCCGGCCGGCCCGACCACCGCGACCCGCATGGACAAGTTCACCGAGCAGGTGCTGGCGCAGACCGGCCTGCTCGGCATGGTCGGCAAGGCCGAGCGCGGCCCGGCCGCGATCGAGGCGATCAAGAAACATCGGTCGGTGTACCTGATGGCGGTCGGCGGCGCGGCGTACCTGGTAGCGAAAGCGATCAAGGCGTCGAAAGTCGTCGGCTTCGCCGATCTGGGCATGGAGGCGATCTACGAGTTCACCGTGCTGGACATGCCGGTGACCGTGGCGGTCGATTCCGCCGGCAGCTCGGTGCATCAAACCGGCCCGAAGGAATGGCAGGCAAGGATCGGCAAGATCCCCGTAGTCATGAAATAAAACCGTGCGCGCAGCGCACACCATCGCCTCCTCCCCCGCCGGGGGAGGATTGAGGAGGGGAAGCCCCAGCTTGCCGCGCACGCCTTCGCCTCCTCTCCCCTGTGGGGAGAGGATTGAGGTGAGGGGGCTCGCCGGAACGCTCATCGAAAAGTCCTCCAGTTAATGGGGCGATCGGGCGGCGTGGCCCCTCACCCCGGCCCTCTCCCCGCAGGGGAGATTCGGGCCAGGGCGGGAGCTTCGGCATGATTGGATGTCTAAACGGCCAAACAAAAATTTGGCGGAGGCCATTGCATTTGTTTTTCCGCAGCGCAACACTGGCGCGATGCCTTTCTCCTCAACTACCGAAACCGGACGCCCGTGAGCTTGCCAACCCCTGAGCCGCTGCCTGCCAACGCCCCCTGGGTCGTGATGAAGTTCGGCGGCACCAGTGTCGCCACGCTTGTGCGCTGGCAGAACATCCTTGAGCTGGTCGCCAGTCGTCGTGCCGAAGGCGCGCGCGTGCTGGTAGTCGTTTCCGCAGTGTCCGGCATCACCGATGCGCTCAAACAGCTGTGCAAACACGGCGGCCGCGACCAGCGTGTCGAGGCGGTCAAGGCGATCAGCCAGCGCCACTACGATCTGCTGGAACACATGCAGCTGGCGCTGCCGCCGACGCTGGGCGCACGCCTGCATGATCTGGCACAGCTGGCCGACGACGGCGCGGCGGTGCTGGGCGAGCTGGCGTGGCAGGCGCAGGTGCAGGCGCATGGCGAGCTGATGTCCAGCGCGCTGGGTGCGGCGTTCCTCAGCCACAGCGGCCTGCCCACGCAGTGGCTGGACGCGCGCGACTGCCTTGCCGCGATCGCGCTGCCGAACCAGAACGAGCGTACCCGGCTGCTGTCGGCGATGGTCGAGGCGAAGCCCGATCCGGCGCTCAATGCGCGGCTCGCCGCACTGGGCGAAGTGTTCATCACCCAGGGCTTCATCGCCCGCGAAAGCGAAGGCCGTACCGTGTTGCTCGGTCGCGGCGGCTCGGACACCTCGGCCTCGTATTTCGGTGCGCTGCTGAAGGCTTCGCGGGTGGAGATCTGGACCGACGTGGCCGGCATGTTCACCGCCAACCCGCGCCAGGTGCCCAGTGCCCGCCTGCTGCAGAAGCTCGATTACGAGGAGGCGCAGGAAATCGCCTCCACCGGCGCCAAGGTGCTGCATCCGCGCTGCCTGTCGCCGCTGCGCGAGCCGCGCGTGCCGCTGCTGATCAAGGACACCAACCGGCCCGAGCTCGACGGCACGGTGATCGGCCCGGAAGTGCGCGAGCACGCGCCCAGCGTCAAGGCGATCAGTGCGCGCAAGGGCATCACCCTGGTGTCGATGGAGTCGGTCGGCATGTGGCAGCAGGTCGGTTTTCTCGCCGACGTGTTCGCGCAATTCAAGCAGCACGGCCTGTCGATCGACCTGATCGGTTCGGCCGAAACCAATGTCACCGTGTCGCTGGACCCCACCGAGAACCTGCTCGATTCCGACGCCGTGGCGGCGCTGGCCAGCGACCTGGCCAAGGTGTGCCGGGTCAAGGTGATCGCGCCGTGCGCCGCGATCACCCTGGTCGGGCGCGGCATGCGCTCGATGCTGCACACGCTGTCCACCGTGCTGGCCGAATTCGGCCAGCTGCGCGTGCATCTGATTTCGCAGTCGTCCAACAACCTCAACCTCACCTTCGTCGTCGACGAGAGTGTGGTCGACGAGCTGCTGCCGCATCTGCACGAACTGCTGATCGCTGCCGGCGCGCTGCGCACCGACGACAGCGCGCTGTTCGGCCCCAGCTGGCAGGCGCTGTACGGCGGCGGCGAGACGCTGGCGCCGGCTGCCGCGTGGTGGCATGAATCGGAACGCCAGCACTTGCTCGATATCGCCGGCGAGGCCACGCCGCGCTACGTCTACCACCTGCCCACCGTGCGCCATCAGGCGCGCGAGCTGAAGACGCTGGCGGCGGTGGACCGGCTGCACTACGCGGTGAAGGCGAACACCCACCCGGCGATCCTGCGCGCGCTGGCGCAAGAGGGCTTCGGTTTCGAGTGCGTGTCGCCGGGCGAGCTGAAGGCAGTGATCGCCGCGGTACCCGAATCGGCACCGCTGCTGTTCACGCCCAACTTCGCGCCGCGCCAGGACTACGCCTGGGCGCTGACCACGCGCGCCACCGTCTCGCTCGACTCGCTGTACCCGCTGGAGCATTGGGGCGAGTTGTTCCGCGGCCGCGAGATCGTGCTGCGGGTGGATCTGGGCCGCGGCCTGGGCCATCACGAGAAGGTGCGCACCGGCGGCAGCGGCAGCAAATTCGGCCTGCCGGTGGATCAGCTCGATACGTTCCTGCGCCTGGCCGACGCGCACGGTGTGATCGTGCGCGGCCTGCATGCGCACCTGGGCTCAGGCATTCTCGACGACGCCCACTGGGGCGAGGTCTACGCCCAGCTCGCCACCCTCGCCGAACGCATCGGCAGCGTCAGCTTCATCGACATCGGCGGCGGCCTCGGCGTGCCGTCGCATCCGGGCGAGGCGCGGCTGGACATCGCCGCGCTCGACCGCGTGCTGCGCGAGGTCAAGGCGGCGTATCCGCATTACCAGCTGTGGATGGAGCCGGGCCGCTACCTGGTAGCCGACGCCGGCGTGCTGCTGGCGCGGGTGACCCAGCAAAAGGGCAAGGGCGCGCTGCGCTATCTGGGCCTGGACACCGGCATGAACAGCCTGATCCGCCCCGCGCTGTACGACGCCTGGCACGAGATCGTCAACCTGACCCGGCTGGACGAACCGGCCACCGCGCTGTTCCAGGTCGTCGGCCCGATCTGCGAAAGCGGCGACGTACTCGGCACCGACCGCCGTCTGCCCGAGGCGCGCGAAGGCGATGTGATGCTGATCGCCCAGACCGGCGCCTACGGCAAGGTCATGTCCAGCCCCTACAACCTGCGCGACGAAGCCGAGGAAATCATCATCGAATAACGCCTTTCCTCCTCTCCCCTGCGGGGAGAGGATCGAGGTGAGGGGCATGCCGCTCCAGCTTGTCTTCCTCTCCCCTCCGGGGAGAGGATTGAGGTGAGGGGCCACGCCGCGACAAACCAGCACCAAAGGATCGCTTTCAAGGATGAAACGCCAAAACGTAGACCGGGCGCGCGGACTGCGCCAAACCATGACCGATGCCGAACACAAGCTCTGGTATCGCCTGCGCAATCGACACCTGGCCGGCCACAAGTTCCGCCGCCAGCACGAAATCGATCGCTACATCGTCGATTTCGTCTGCACGGAAACCATGCTGATCGTCGAGCTGGACGGCGGCCAGCATGCCGAGCAAGTGAGTTACGACGAGCGCCGCACCGCGTATTTGCAAGCCATGGGATACCGCGTGCTGCGTTTCTGGAACAATGATGTACTTGCGAATACAGAGGGCGTGCTTGAGGTGATTCTGGATACTTTGGTAAAGCCGGCCCCTCACCCCAGCCCTCTCCCCGCGGGGGAGAGGGAGTCATGCGCTCCGGAGAGTGACGAGTGACGACGACGATCCAACCGCGCCTGACCCAGGCGTTCCGCTTCACCCGCGCCAGCTATGCCGACGGCGTGGCCGAGCTCGGCTATGCGTTCGATGATGGCGAGGAGCTGATCGAGCGCATCCGCTTTCCGAATGCGCCGGCGCTGCCAGCCGAGCGCCAAGCCGCCTTCGCCGCCGCCCTCAAGCTGCTGCACCTGATCGCCGGCATCAGCTACTACAAGGCCGGCGTGCCGCCGAAAATCGAAGTGACCGACGGCCCGCTCGATGGTCCCACCGCCGACCTGCTCGATGCGCTCTACCTGCACGGCCTGGCCGAATTCGCCTACCGCAACAAACTCGACCTGCGCAGCCGCATCGCCTTCCCCCGCTTGTCGCCCTCTCCACCGCCCGGAGAGGCTTGGCCTGTTCCGAGCCTGTCGAAGGAGGGTGAGGGGGATGGTCGGATCGCCCCTCGCCTCAACCTCCCCCAGCGTACCCTCGTCCCCATCGGCGGCGGCAAGGATTCGCTGGTGGCGGTGGAAGCGATCAAGGCGATCGGCGCCGAGGCGAGCGCGGTGTGGGTAGGCAATTCCGCCCTGATCGCGGCCTGCGCCGAGCGCACCGGCCTGCCCACCCTGAACATCCAGCGCGAGCTGGCGCCGGGCCTGTTCGAGCTGAACCGGCAGGGCGCGTGGAACGGCCACATTCCGGTGACCGCGGTGAACTCGGCGATCCTCGCCGTGGCCGCGATCCTGTATGGCTACGACTCCATCGCGTTCGCCAACGAGCGCTCCGCCTCGGCCGCCACGCTGGAGTACGAAGGCCAGCAGGTGAACCACCAGTGGAGCAAGGGTTACGCGTTCGAGCAGCTGCTGGGCGACTGGCTGCGCACGCACGTGGCGGCCGATCTCGAGTACTGCTCGCTGCTGCGGCCGTATTCGGAGCTGGCGATCACCCGCGCGTTCGCGAAGCTCACGCCGTACTTCGATACCTTCTCCAGCTGCAACCGCAATTTCAAATTGCTCGGCCCCAAACCGGCCGATCGCTGGTGCGGACAGTGCCCGAAATGCCATTTCGTGTTCCTGGCCCTGGCGCCGTTCCTGCCCAAGCCGCGGCTGCTGTCGATCTTCGGCCGCAACTTGCTGGACGACGAAACCCAGGCCGCCGGCTTCGACGCGCTGCTGGAATACCAGGACCACAAGCCGTTCGAATGCGTGGGCGAGGGTGCCGAGGCGCGTGCCGCGATGTTCGCGCTGAGCCAGCGCCCGGAGTGGGCCGAGGACGCGCTGGTGGCGCGCTTCCGCAGCGAAATCCTGCCCCTGCTCGATCCCGCGCAACTGGCGCTGGAACCGTGGCTGCAACCCTCCGGCGCACACCGCGTGCCGCCGCGCCTGCTCGGCGCGCTGGCGACCATCGTCTGATGGATGCTCCCGCGCAACCTGTAGGAGCGCACCCTGTGCGCGAGTGCTTCTGTTGGAACACCCACAAAAGCATTCGCGCACAGGGTGCGCTCCTACACGTTGGCGGCGCCGTGGAGGCCGCACATGCGCCTCGCTGATCTGGACAATCGCCGCGTCGCGGTGTGGGGCTTTGGCCGCGAGGGCCGCGCCACGCTCACCGCCTTGCGCCAGCGTTTCGCCGATCAAGCCTTCACCCTGTTCTGCAGCCCCGCCGAAGTCGAAGCGGCCCGCGCGTTCGACGCGACACTCGCGGTGGTCGGCGCCGAGCCCGATGCGGCGATGCTGGGCGGCTTCGACGTGGTGGTGAAATCGCCGGGTATTTCCGCCTACAAGCCAGCCCTGGTCGCGGCGCAGGCCCAGGGCACGCGCTTCACTTCCGGCACCGCGCTGTGGTTCGGCGAGCACTCCTTCGAAAAGCAGCCCGACGCGCGCGTGATCGCGGTCACCGGCACCAAGGGCAAGAGCACCACCAGCGCCATGATCGCCCACCTGGCGCGTGCCTTGAGCGTGCGCACCGCGCTGGCCGGCAACATCGGCCTGCCGCTGCTGGAGCTGCTCGATCAGCCGGCGGACCTGTGGGTGGTCGAGTTGTCCAGCTTCCAGACCGGCGAGGCCGGCCCGCTGGAGTTGGGCGTGGTCACCAGCCTGTATGAGGAACATCTCGACTGGCACGGCTCGCGCGAACGCTACGTGGCCGACAAGCTGCGCCTGGCCGACGCCGCCCGGCAGCTGCTGGTCAACGCGCTGCAGCCCGCGTTGCTGGAGCGCACGCAGACACACCCGCACCGCCTGCTGTTCGGCCAGCGCGAAGGCTGGCACGTGGCCGACGGCTTCATCCGCCGCGGCAGCCACGACGTGTTTGCGCTGGCGCAACTGGCCGCGCCCGGCCGGCACAACGCGCTCAACGCCTGCGCCGCACTGGCCGCGCTGGCCGCCGTAGGCATGGACGCGCAGGCCGCCGCGTCGGCACTGGCGAGCTTCCGCCCGCTGCCGCACCGCCTGCAGCCGCTGGGCGAGCGCGCCGGGGTGCACTGGATCAACGACTCGATCAGCACCACGCCGCAAGCCACCCTGGCCGCACTGCAAAGCCTGCAAGGCCGCGGGGTGACCGTACTGGTCGGTGGCCACGACCGCGGCCTGGACTGGACGCCGTTCGTCGAGGCGATGCGCACCGCGCCGGCGCACGCCATCGTCTGCATGGGCGGCAACGGGGAACGCATCGCCGCGGACCTGCACGCCGCCGAAGTGACCTGTCCCGTCGCGCTGGTCGACGACCTCGCCACCGCCGTGGCCGAGGCGCAGACGCTCACTCCACAGGCCGGCGTGATCCTGCTGTCGCCCGGCGCGCCCAGCTTCGACCAGTTCAGGGACTATGCCGAGCGGGGCCGGCGGTTTGCCGAGCTGGCGGGGTTCGAGGGTGCGGCAATGGCGGGCATTGACGGCCTGGGGATCGCTTGAGATGACAGACCGCTCGGGGATCTCGAATAACCCGGCTCCTGGTACCTTGTAGAAGCGCACCCTGTGCGCGAAAACACGGTGCGATGCAGTGACGAGGAGGGCGCCCCGCCACTTGATTGCCTTCGCCCATTTCTACCGAAAGACCCAGGATGCGAGATGGAAAATCTTCCCAGGCTGCAGGTTTATTCTTTTACACCCAGACAGCTCGGCGAGGACTGGCCCTCATCCCTCGACCTGCACGCGTTGAACAGCATCCGCCAGCCGCTGTTGGCGCGTGGTCTGATCGGCAAGTTCACCGAAGGCCCGTGGGCGGGATACGATTACGGAAACTTCAGCCTGCTGGACGATGGGAAAATCATCGTCTCCTGCTCGCAGACCAGTTCATTGCCGGCCGTGTCCAAGGACGATCTGGCCGTCGTGGCAGGCTATGACGCGGAGAGTTTCACCGTCGACTACTTCGGAACGAAAGTCCCGTCCTCGGAAAGCTCCCTGCATTTCAGCGCCTATCAGGCGCGGCCGAATCTCGGCGCCGTGGTGCATGGCCACATTCTCGATTTCGACCCCGCGCATGAAGCCATCGCGGCGTATTTCCTGGCGAACGATCTGCCGCTGACCACCGCCCCAGGCAAGAGCCGCGAGATCGGCCAGGAGTTGAAGAGTTTGATCCATCAGCGCCAACAGATAACCATCATCGGCATGTTGAACCATGACGGCGGTTTTGGTCTGTTGTCGCTGGGCTCGTCGTTCTCCGAGGCGAGTCAGCAGCTTGTTGATTTTCAGAGTAGGTTGAATTCCTGGCTTGGGAGTCTCAAGTCTCGAATCTGATTATCTCTTCCTCTTTTCCATTCCCGATTCCCTAACCTGTCGCATCCCCCGATACGGCGCAGGTAGATGTCGAAACCTCCTGATGAGAAGCAACTGATCTGACCCGCGCAAGACCCAAATCGAGAACTTGACATAAGTAACATAAAGGTTACTGTTAGCCATGACATGGAAGGTCGAGGAATACATTGCCGAGGACGGCTCCATTCCCTACCGGGACTGGTTTGATGGCCTGAATGTGCAGGCAGCCGCCAAGGTGGCGACCGCGGTGTTGCGGATGGAGATGGGCAATATATCCAGCGTGAAGTGGTTTGGTGGTATCGGCGAGTACAGGATCGACTGGGGGCCGGGCTACCGCATCTATCTGATGCGGGACGGACAGACCCTCATCGTGCTGTTCACCGGTGGCACCAAGGCCAGCCAGAAGGACGACATCAAACGGGCCATGCAGCTGAAAGACGCGTATCGGGCGCGCAAGGCCCGCGCCAGCAAGCGAGGTGAATCATGACGCTGACCAGAGACTTCAAGCAGACCATCGTGGAGCGCGTGCGGCGCGAGCCGGCGTTTGCCGCGGCGCTGCTGGACGAGGCCGCGTCGCTGTTCCTCAACGGCGAGCCGGCGACGGCCCGGGTCATCTTGCGCGATCTGGTCAACGCCACCGTGGGCTTTGAAGGGTTGGCCTCGGCCACCGGACGGCCCAGCAAGAGCCTGCATCGCATGTTGTCCGCCAGCGGCAATCCCGGCATGGACAATCTGGCCGCGATTTTTGATGTGCTGCGCCGGAATCTGCAGGTGAATATCGAGGTTCGCGCCGCGTGACGGGCAATGCCTCTCCGCCCGTCATCGATGTAACACAAATGTGCTACATTCGCCCATGATGCATCCGCCCAGGAGCGTTTCATGAGCACCACGACCATCCGTCTGCCCGACGAACTCAAGGCCCGCGTTGCCGAGGCGGCGGAACAGGCGGGTACGACCTCGCACAATTTCATCCTTGAGGCGATAGCGGAAAAGACCGATCTGGCCGCGCAGCGTGCCGCGTTCCGAGCTTTGGCGGATCAACGCTACGCCCAATTCCTGGAGTCCGGAAAGAGCATCCCGTGGGAGGATGCGCGCATCTACCTCAAGGATCGGCTTGCAGGAAAGACCGTGAAGCGGCCAGTGGCCCGCAAGCTGGACCGATGACGTGACGCGCGTCAGGCTGACGCCCGGAGCGATCGAGGATCTCGACCGAATCGTGAGCCATTTGCATCGTCATGAGATGGATGGTGCTAGGAGCCTGTCGGGCTTTGCTGGTCGAGGCGAGAATTCGGCTGTGCGAGGACAGATCTTCGACGCTTCGTCGGCCCATAGTGGTTCTATGGGTCGGCGAAGCGGCGGAGATATGGACCGCACAGACGGATTCGCAGCCCGGCCAACCAAAGCCCGACAGGCTCCTAGGGCGGGTGAAATCATCAGCGCCTTCGGCGTACTCGCAGACAATCCGCTTATCGGCCGCCCGGCAGGCGACGACAAACACGAATTGCTCATTGGCCGTGGCTCACATGGATACATTGCACTTTATCGCCACCTGCCATTGATCGATATGGCCTTGATACTGGCCATACGTGCGCAACGCGAGGGGGCTACGCACGACCATGATCGAGACCGAGGCCGCCCCCCGCGTCAATCGCGTCGACCCGGCTCTCCGTGACGCCGGCTGGGGTGTCGCCGGGGGCTCCAAGGTCAATCGCGAGCACTCCAGCGCCTGATCGAAGCATTCCAGCTCAAGCAAAAGGGTCGCTCATGCAAGCGGCCCTTTTGCTTCCTGCATTTGACGGCTTACCAGATTTTCACGCGTTGATCCGGCGCCAGGTACAGCTTTTCGTCAGGCTTCACATCGAACGCCTTGTACCACGCGTCGAGGTTGCGCACGGTCTCGGCGCGGAACGGGGCCGGGGCGTGCACGTCGGTGTTGATGCGCTGGCGGATCGCCGCGTCGCGCATCTTGGAGCGCCAGGTCTGGCCGAAGGCGATGAAGAAGCGCTGGTCGCCGGTGAGGCCGTCGATCACCGGCGCGGGCTTGCCGCCGAGCGAGGCATGGTAGGCGGCCAGTGCGGCGGTCAGGCCGGAAACGTCGGCGATATTCTCGCCCAGGGTCTGCTCGCCATTGACATGCAGGCCGGGCAGGGCCTGGTACTGGTCGTACTGCTTGACCAGCTTCCCGGTCGCCTGCTGGAAGTGCTTCAGGTCGTCCGGCGTCCACCAGTTCGACAGCTTGCCCTGCGCGTTGAACTCGGCGCCGGTGTTGTCGAAGCTGTGGCTGATCTCGTGGCCGATCACCGCACCGATCGAACCGTAGTTGGCGGCCGGATCGGCCTTCGGATCGAAGAACGGTGCGCCCAGGATCGCAGCGGGGAAGTTCAGCGCATTCTGCAGCGGCAGGTTCACCGCATTGACCGTCTGCGGGGTCATCCACCATTCGCCGAGATCCACCGGCTTGCCGATCTTGGATTTCTGGTAGGCGTATTCGAACGCTTCGGCACGAAGGTGGTTGCCCAGCGCGTCGTCGGGCTTGATCGTCAGCGAGGAGTCGTCCACCCATGTGTCGGGATAGCCCACGCTCACGCGCAGGGTCTTGATCTTCTCGTGGGCCTTGGCCTTGGTCGCCGGTGCCATCCAGGCCAGCGTGTCGATGCGCTGGTCGAACGCGTGGACGATGTTCTTCACCATCGTCTCGACCTCGGCCTTGGACGAGGCCGGGAAGTACTGCTTGACGTAGATCCGGCCAACCGCATCGCCGAGATCGGTGCTGGTGGCGTCGATGGCATTCTTGGCGCGCGGGCGCTGTTGCGGCACGCCCTGCAGGGTGCGCGCGTGGAAGTCGAAGGCCAGGTCGGCGTAGGGCTTGGGCAGCAGCGAGGCGTAGCGGTCCAGCGTGTGGAAGCGCAGCAACGTTTTCCATGCCGACAGCGGCTGGCTGGCGACCAGCCTGGACAGGCCGGTAACGGCATGCGGCTGCCACACGTCGATCTGCTTGAGGCCGGACAGGCCGGCGGCCTTGAAGTAGGCGGTCCAGTCCATGCCCGGTGCCTTCTTCGCAAAGTCCTGCATCGACCAGAGGTTGTCGGCCTTGTGCACGTTCTGGCTGTCGACCAGGCTGGTCTGCGCCTGGGCGATTTTCGTTTCCAGCGCGAGCACGGTGCGGGCATCAGCCGCCGGATCCTTCGCGCCGGCCTGCTTGAGCAGGGCGGTGACGTAGTCGCGGTACTTGTCGCGGAAGCCCTTCATGGCGGGGTCGTCGGACAGGTAGTAGTCGCGGCTGGGCATGGCCAGGCCACCCTGCAACAGGTAGGCGATGTTCAGCGACGCCTCGTCCAGGCCCTTGGTCACGAACAGGCCGAACAGGTGGTCGGTGTGGAAGTGGGTGGCGTTGATCGGATCGACATCGGCACGCAGGCGGCTGCCCAGCACCTCGGCCAGGCCGTTGCGCGAGTGGATGCCGTCGATCGCCGAGAGCATCGGCTTGAGCGGGGTCAGGCCGGCCTTGTCGATCGCCTGGGTGTTCATGTAGGCGGCGTAGTAATCGGCGATCTTACGTGCGTGCGTGCCCTCGGCCGGGTTGCTCTTGCCGGCCTGCTCGATCAACGCGGCGGTGCGCTTCTGCGCGGTCTCGTAGAGCTTGAGGAAGGCGCCGGTGCTGGAACGGTCAGCCGGGATGGCGGTGTTCTTCAGCCAGGTGCCGTTGGTGTAGTCGAAGAAGTTGTCGCCCGGACGCACCGTGGTGTCCATGCCGGCGATGTCGATACCGACCGGCGTGGCCGCGCTGGCTGCCGCGGCTGCCGCGGCGGTAGCCGGTGCCGCCGGCTTGCCGGCGCTGGCCTGCTGCTGGCTGGCCTGGTCAGGGGAGCCGCCACAGGCGGCGAGGGCGGTGCAGATGGCGGCGGTGAGCATCCAGCGGCTTGCATTCATCGGGGGGGACTCCAGGACGGAAAAAAGTGCCCCACGATACCCCCGTTGCCGGGCCGCTGCAGCATGACCGACGATCCGTGCGCCCGGGCTCCTGGGTCTGCTTCGTTCCCCGCGACAGCTGAGGCGCCGTCGCACGATCGCGTCCGCCCGGGGCGGGCACGATTCATTTCTCGTAGCGGTAGTTGAAGCTGGCGCGGTTGAAGTTGGTGGCATTCTGCGCCTCGAAATTCCAGCGCTTGCTCAGGCGGTAACGCAGCGTGATCACCTGGCCGGGCTCGAACAGGCCGACGCCATAGCTCAGGTACAGCCGGGGCGACAGGTACTTGCCGACGGTGAAGGCCGAGCTGCCTCCCAGCGCGTCGTTGCTGGATACGCCGATTTCATCCACGCCCAGCTGCGACCCTATGCGCTTGGCCAGCAGGCCGCCGCCGGCCGAGCCCAGCGCCCGTGCGGCGGAGGTGACCATCGAACCTTCGCCGCCCTTCAGGTCGGACAGCGGCTTGCCGGTGAGCAGGTACGACAGCGCGTCGGACTGTTCCAGCACCGGCTGCGAGAACACGGTCAGCACGGGCCGCTGCGCGGTGCCGGATACGTACAGGCCGACCTTCTGGCCTTCGTCGACGGTGGCGTTGGGATTGAGCTTGCGCACGGCGCGGATGTTCAGGCCGGGGTTGTCCAGCGGGGTGCCGGCAAACAGCAGTTGGCCATGCTCGATGGTGAGCTTCTGGCCATACGCCTTGTAGCTGCCGCCGACCGCGATCTGACCCTGTCCGGTGGCGGCGCGTCCGGGGCGCTGGCGCACGGTCAGCTGACCGCCAAGCGTGCCGTCCAGGCCCATGCCGACGACGTGGGTCTTCCCGCCCAGATCGACGGCGACGTTGGCGGTGATCGGCAGCGGTCCGGCCTTGGGCTGCGACGGTTTCTCGTCCATCACCACGACATCGGGCGAGGCCCGGGTGGCGCCGGCACCGGGCAGTTTTGCGAGATCGACATCGGCGCTGTCGAGGCTGACCCTGCCGCCCACGTCCAGTCCCTGCGGACCCTGCCGAAGGGTCAGGTCCGGCGACACCACCACGCGTGCCGAGGGGATATCGGCCGCAGTGAAGCGACTGCCCGTGAGGGTGATCTCGGTGGCGGCGCGGGCGCCGAGGCCGGTGGTGCCGGCGACCGCCAGCGACCCGTCGCCGGAATGCACGCGGCCGTCGATGCGGAACGTATGCGCGTCGCGGGTGGAGAGCGTCAGCTGGCCCTGGCTGAGCTTGATCCCCGCTGCCGGCACCTCCGCGGCAAAGCGGTCCAGCGTCGCCGCGCCGGTGACCGCCGGCGCGTCCATCGTTCCGCCGAAACGGAAGTGGCCGTTCAGCGCGCCCTTGACGTTGGCCACTTCGCGGGTCAGCAGTTCGACGAAGGCGAGATTGTTCACCTGCAGGTCGAGTTGCCCGTCCAGCGCCTTTGCCGCGCCGCTGATGCCGAGGTGGCCGTCAAACCGGCCGCCCTGGTCCAGGGTGGCGTGCGCCGTTACCTGCTGGCTGCCGGGTGCCAGTCGTGCCTGCACGCGGAGGTCGTGATAGTCCAGCAGCGGCTGGTCGGCGTGGTCGGTGTAGTTGATCGACCCGCGGCTCGAAACCAGCGACGCGTGGCCACTGAGGATGCCGTTGGCACTGCGCCGGAGCTCGCCGTTGCCCGCCAGCTCGCCGTCGACACGCAGCGGCAGGTCGGCATAGCCGGCTGCGTTGACAAGCAGTGCCAGCGGCAGCGCGCGCAGTGTGTAGCTCGCGTCCAGGTTGCCCGCCTTGTCGCGGCTGACCGAAGCGCAAAGCTGCGGTTTGCCGGCACCGAGACACAGCGTGGTCATGCCGAGCGCGCCACGGTCGTAGTTCAGCTGTGAGCGCTTCTGCAACTGCCAGCGCGGCAGGCCTTGCGGGGCGAGATCGAGACGCGACAGCGTGCCGCGCCATGCCGCGCCCCGCATCGCGCCGTCCAGCGCAAGGTCGCCCGAAAGCTGCGGGCCGCGCGCACTCAGGGTCAGGCGGTGGCGGGCCTGGCTGCCTTCGGCCAGCAGGTGGATCTGCGCAAAGGCGAGGCCCGCCGCGTCCACGTCCCGCGCGTCCAGCTCCAGCTTGCCGCTGGGGCGACTGAGGTCGGGTATGCCGACCATCAGTCGAAGCGCCGCCGCACGCTGCTGCGCCCACACCAGCGCCTGCCCGTGCAGGGTGCCGTTGACGCTCAGCTTCGGTGGCACGCCGGCCACCTTGAAATGGCCGTCCAGACGTCCGGATGTTCCGGGCAGCCAGTCGCCCAGCGAGGTGATGGCGAGGGCGAGGTCGGCGTCGTTGCGGCTGCCGGGTCGGGCGGTCACGCGGATGGTGCTGCTGCCGGAGGCCAGTTTCAGCGTGCCATCGACCACTCGCGCGGGCGACAGGTGCAGGGTGCCGGAACCGTGCAAGGCATGCTGGCGCAGCTGGCCACCGAGCGAACGCAGCGCCAGCGTGGCGTCGATGCCGGCGGCCGTCAGCTGGCCATGGCTGGTGAGATCCGTGTCCAGTGCGCCGTCCCAGCCGGCGAACAGCTCGCCCGGGTCGAAGCGCCTGGCTTGCAGTTGAAGCTGCCAGCCGAGCGCGGGTTTCAGGCTCAGCGTGCCGCTGGCCCGCAGGCTGCCATCGCCACGGGTCAGGGCCAAGGAGTTCAGCGCGATCTGCTGCGGGGTGCCGTCGATGTCCAGTGCGAGCCGGGCCGGCTTGCCCGGTGGCCCGATGGTGGCGGTGCCGGTGCCACGGAAGCGCTCGGGACTGCCGGCGGCGGTGAGGTCGCCACTGGTCTGCAGCGGCTGTCCGACCAGCGCCGCAGGCAGTGCGAGGTCCTTCCAGTGCAGCACGAGATCGGCCTGTATCGGCGAGGCGTCCAGCTGCACCTTGCCGCTGGCTTCGAGAGTGCCGGCGGTCTGCGGCGAGCGCAGGCCGAGCTGCTGCAGGTACAGGGTTTTCAGATCCTCCGAGAGGCTCGCCCGCAGCGGTTGCAGTTGCAGGCGGTAGTCGTCCAATTCCAGCTGCCCGGTGAGCGTCCCGCTGCGTCGATCGCCGCTGCCCCTGAGCGAGGTGGCCAGCGCGGTGAGCGAGCCCGGGCCGAGCACCGGCCTGGGGTCGAAGCGCGGCACCTCCAGTGCGCCGGTCCATACGTACCGGCCACCCTGGGTCAGCTGCAGGTGCAGCATGGCGGTCGCCGGCCGGGTGAGCGCCAGGTCCAGTTGCGCCTGGCGCCCGTCGCTGTGCACCTTCAACGTGCCGGCGTAGCGGTGGCCGGCGGCGCTCCAGTCGAAGCTGGCCCTGCCGTCGCCGCGATAGCGCTCGCCGAGGGCAAGTACGCCGTCGAGTGCGGCGTGGCCATCGGCAGCATCGAGCGCGAGTCGACGGATGGTGATGCCGTGCGATGTCCATGCGCCGGCCAGGGTCAACTGGCGGGAGCTGAACAGCGGGCGTCCACCGCGCTGCACGGCGAGTGCGCCGATGCGCACGCGGTCGAGCACCAGATCCAGCGGTGGCTGCAGGTTGAGGGTGCCGTGCGACGCCGGCGGGTTGGGCGTGCCCGGCGGCAGCGCCGCGGTGATGCCGTCGGCCTGCAGGTCCCGCACGTGCAGGCGCTTTCGCCACAGCGGCCAGAACGCGATGTCCAGCTGTGCCGAGCTGACCTGGATATCGGTGCCCTGGCCGTCGCGGTAGCGCAGGTGGTGCAGCGTCAGCGGGCCGATCAACCGTCCTTCGGCCCGGCCCACGCCGAGCGCACCGTGGGTGGCCGCCTGCACCCGCGCCACTGCGAACTGCAGCCCGGAGGCGGTTCCCAGCAACCAGCCCAGCGCGCTTGCTGCCAGCAGGACCAGCACCAGCACGGCCATCGCCAGTACGCGTGGCCAGCGGCGGCGCCGGGGCGTCGGCGGTGTCGGGGCAGCGGCGGTGTCGGTCATGCGCGCCTCCTCACAGGTCCGGTCCGATCACGATGTGCAGCTCGATGCCATGCTTCGTGGCGCTGTGCACGGGCGTGCCCAGGTCGACCCGGATCATGCCCACCGGCGACAGCCAGCGCACGCCCAGGCCGGCGCCGATCTTTGGGCGATAGTCGGTGCCGGTGAACGCGTTGCCGGCATCGACAAACGCGGCGATGCCCCAGCTGCGGGTGAAGTAGTGCTCTACCTCGGTGCTGGCCACCAGCAGATTGCGTCCGCCGATGACCCGGCCGTAGCTGTTGGTCGGGCCGATCGACTGGAAACTGTAGCCGCGTACCGAGCGGTCGCCGCCGGCAAAGAAGCGCAGCTGCGGCGGCAGCGCGTCGAAGTTGCCGGTGGAGGTCATGCCCGCACTGCCGCGCAGGATCAGCCGGTTGCGGCCCATGAAGGCGCGGATCCACTTGGCATCGGCAGTGAACTGGCTGAAGCGGGTGTCCGACAGCAGCGAGCCGCCGGTGCTGCGCACCGCGAAGCCGAGCGACCAGCCCTTGCGCACGAAGGTGGGGTTGTCGCCCCGCTTGCGCGTCAGCGAGGCCTCGGCGAACACCAGTGTGCTGCGGCCGTGGTCGATGCCCGGCGTGCTGTCCGGCTCGTTGCCGTGCTTGCCCACGGTGAACGTGCCCGACAGTGCGTGTACGCCCAGCGTGCGTGTCCAGCCGTGCCACAGCCGCGTCTCGTTGCCGACCAGCTCCAGCGTGCGCGAGTTGGAGGTGGTGGTGTTGGCATCGCGGAAATTGGCGCCGAAATTGAGTGCGCGCTGGTCGTGGCCCGGCAGCGGGATGGCATACAGCGTGGACAGTGTGCGCAGTCGCTGGGACAGCACCAGCTCGTTTTTCCAGGTGTGCCCGCGGGTATTCGTCCAGCGCCGGGTGACGCTGCCGCGCACGCCAACGCCGGTGTCGGTGCCGATGAACGGGCCGCCGGTGTAGACGGTGCGCTTGGCCGGCACCAGCTGTACGTTCACGTCGACGGCGCCGTCCTTTGCCCCGTCCACGTCGGGCAGCACATTCACTACCGAGAAGTAGTCCGCGCCGTTGAGCGCCTGCTGCAGTTCCAGCAGCTGATCCTGCGAGAAATAATCGCCCGGCTTGAACGGCACGTAGCGTTCGAGGAAGCCCTTGCGGAACTGCGACCCCTCGAACGTGACCGGTCCGAAGCGGTAGCGTGGCCCCGCCTGCCAGGCCAGCTCGATCGAGGCACTGTGCGTGGCGCGGGTCACTTCCACCCGGTGTGTCACCAGCTTCGCGTCGAGAAAACCGCTGGCGGTGAGGCGGGCCGAGAGTGTGTCGCGCGCGGCATCGTAGACACCGTCGTTGAGGGTCTGGCCCTTGAGCCGCTCGATCGCCCTGCGGGCAACACGGATCGGCCCGAGCGCCGCCGCCTCGGTGTCCAGCTGCACGTCCACGGACGTCACCTTGACCGGTTCGCCGGGGGTAATGCGCAGGGTCACCTGCCAGTCCTTGCCGACCGCGGTGAGGTCGCCCTGGACGGTGGCATCGTAGTAGCCATAGGGCCGCAGCGCCGCCCGCGCCTGGGCGGGCGCGTCGGCATACAGGCGACGGATCTGTGCATCGCTGACGTCGCGCTTGGCGTACTGCGACAGTTCGGCGCTGGAGATCACCGCGGCCTTCAGGTCATCGCCCACCCCGTCCACCCGCAGCGTCACGCCGGCATGGGCCAGTAACGGTGCGAGGGCGAGCAGTGCGGCGAGGCTCGGGCGGTGCATGGGTGGCTTTACGTCCTTGTCGGGGTGGGAGAGGGTCTGGGCAGGTTATCGGACCCCGTGTCACCGCCGAATCAAGGTCGCGCCTGGCGGAGGCGACGCCCGGCTGAGGTGGCGCAGCGTCAGCCGGCCTTGTCGCCCGCCTTGTGCGCGATCCACGCGCCGATCACCGCCGAGAAATACGGGATCGACTGCGCGCCGAGGATGAACATCCACAACGTGCCCTCGACGTAGCGGTTGCCGTAGTTCAGCGCCATGCCCACGATGCACAGTACCAGCGCGATCGCCATCAGCAGTTCCTCGCGCACCGGCGCGAAGGCGGCGAAGCTCGAGCCGCCCAGGCGCCGGCTCTTGGCGGTGACCACGAATGCGGTCTTCTTGCGGGTCAGCCCGTGCAGGATGCCGCGCGCGATCGCGTGGCTGAGGCTCATGCTGGCCAGCGACGCCATGAGCGTGTCGCGCCAGCTGCACGGCACGCGGGCGCGGTACAGCACGATGCCGAAGATCGCCTTGGCGAAGAAGAAGCCGATCACCGGAATCAGGAACAGCTGCATCGGCAGGCTGAAGTACTGCGGGAACGCCACCATGCCGGCGGTCCAGAACAGCGCCATCAGGGTGAAGATCAGATGCAGCGCATCGGCGAACCAGCTGAACCAGCCGGTGAGGAAGTGGAAGCGCTGGCCGGCCGACAGCGGCCCGGGTTTGACCATCCAGCTCCAGCGGCCCTTGAGGATCTGCATCGCGCCGAACGCCCAGCGGTAGCGCTGGCTCTTGTACGCCTTGAAGTCGGCCGGGGTCAGGCCCTTGCCCATCAGCTCGTCGACGTAGACCAGGTCGTAGCCGGCATGCATCAGGCGCAGGCCCAGCTCGGCGTCCTCGCAGATCGTCCATTCCGACCAGCCGCCGGTGCCTTCCAGCGCCGAGCGCCGCACCATCGTCATGGTGCCGTGCTGGATGATCGCGTTGCGCTCGTTGCGATGGTGCATGCCGATGCGGAAGAAGCCGTCGTACTCCCACGCGGTCATGCGGCGGAACGTGTTGTGCTCGAACTCGCGGTGTGCCTGCGGGCACTGCACCACCGCCACCTTCGGATCGTGGAAATGGCCGGTGAGCGTGGCCAGCCAGTCGGGGCGCACCTCGTAGTCGGCATCGATCACCGCTACCACTTCGGCCTGCGGGTCGGTTTCCTTCAGGCCGAAATTCAGCGCGCCGGCCTTGAAGCCCGGCCACGGTTCGAGATGGAAGAAGCGGAAGCGCTTGCCGAGCTTCTCGCAGTACGACTGCACCGGCTGCCAGATCGCCGGGTCTTTGGTGTTGTTGTCGATCACCAGCACTTCGAAGTTGGCGTAGTCGAGCGCGGCCAGCGAATCGAGCGTGACGATCACCATCTCCGGCGGCTCGTTGTAGCAGGCCAGATGGATCGACACGAACGGTTGCTTCTCCGGCCGGTCCGGTCGCAGCATGCCGCCATGGCGCAGCCAGGTCGGGCGCCACAGCACCTCGGTGAACTCGAAGCCGTTGATCAGCAGGATCGCCAGGATCGCGATCTGCGCCGGGAACAGCAGCGTGAGCATGGTCCAGTCGATCCAGCTCAGGTAGAAATTGAACGGCAGCGTGGCCGCCCACACGATCAGGCCGCAGGCCAGCTGGATCAGCATGGCGAAGAACAGCCGCCCCACCAGCTTGAAGCGGCTGAAGCGGCGCGCGAAGAAGATCATCGGCAGCAGCGCCAGCAGGCTCGCCGCCAGCGCCTTCCACGGCCAGCCGGTGTCCTCGGTGACCGGGCCGGTGAACGGGAATTTCAGCTGGCGGTCGGCATTGAACATGCCCCAGTACGCGCCGGTGCGGCCTTCGCCGAGGTTCTCCTTCCACGGCTGATCGAACGCCTCCATCACGTAGTAGTCGATGTGTTCGCGTCTGGCCAGGTTGAACCAGTCGCGCAGGAAGATCGCCTCGTTGGAGACCGAAGGGTAGGCGTACTCGTGGCGGTCGCCGTTGGACGGCCAGCCGATCTCGCCCACCACGACCGGTTTGTCGGGGAAGCGTTTGCGGATCGCCTCGTAGGCGTCGAACGCCTGATCGACGGCGACCGGATCTCCGCGCGAATTGGTCAGCGGCACGCCGTTCCAGAACGGGAACAGATGGATCGTGATGAAATCCACATGTTCGGCCAACTCGGGGTACTTCAGCCAGATGTAGTCCGGCTCGGCGATCGATACCGGCTGGTGCAGCGCCGCGCGCACGCGGTCGGCATACGCCATCAGCTGCTCGGGCGTGACGTCGTTGCGGTACAGCGCCTCGTTGCCGACGACCACCCGGTTGATCGTGCCGGGGTAGCGCCGCGCCTGGGCGATCAGGGTGGCGATCTCCTTCTCGTTGTTGCCCAGCCGGCGGTCGATCCACGCACCGGCCATCACCTTCAGCCCCGCGCGCTCGGCCAGCCGCGGCAACTGCGGATTCTGCAGCATCGAGTAGGTGCGCACATGCGAGGTGTAGCGGCTGACCAGCCTGAGGTCGCCGTCGATCTCGTCGTCGCTGGGAAAGTCGTTTTGCAACGGACTCTGGTAGCGCTGGAACACCGACAGCGCGAGGCCGCCGATCTTGCCGTGCCAGTCCTCCGGACCATGCGGCAGGTTGCCCCACCACCACAGCCCGATGTTCATCGCGGCCACGATCAGCGCGAGCAAAAGGGCGGTGAGCAGCGGATGCCGGCTGTCGTGTTTTGCTGCGGTGGCGCTCAAGAAAATTCCCGGGGGGAGCCTGCGCAACAGGCATTCAGCCGGGGGAGCTTACCGAATCCGGTGTTGACGGCCAATAAACTTCCGGCCCGGTAGTCAGCACAAGGTCAGGCGCGTGTGCGTGCCGGTCGACGGCTGCTACGGAATGTGCCGCATCGACCGCGACGCTTGACTTCGTGCCTAGTGTATTGTTGTATTGATACACATGGATGCCTCGCTGCTCACCGTTCAACCCGCCGCGCCGGAACCGATCTATCGGCAGATCGTCGAGCAGCTGCGCCGATTGATCGCCGGTGGCCAGCTCGGCGCCGGCGAGGCGCTGCCGTCGGTGCGCGAGGTGGCCGGTTTCCACGCGATCAATCCGATGACCGTGTCGCGTGCCTACAGCCTGGCCGAAGCCGAAGGCCTGCTGGAGCGCCTGCGCGGCAAGGGCATGGTGGTGGCCAGCACGAGCCGGTCGAGCCAGAGCGAAACGCGCCGGCTGGCCCTGCTGGAACCGCCGCTGCAGGCGCTGGCGCGCCAGACCCGTGAACTTGAACTGCCCGCCGAGCTGGTGCTGCGGCGGCTGACCACACTGCTGGGGGAAGAGAAATGAGCGCAGTACGACAGGCAAGGGAAGTGACCGCGTTCGCGCCGCTGGCCGTGCGCGACCTAGTGCACTGTTACGAAGGCAGCAATGTGCTGACTGGCCTCAATTTGACGGTACTGCAGGGCAGCGTGCTCGGCCTGATCGGCCGCAACGGCGCCGGCAAGTCCACCCTGATCCGCGCCATGCTCGGCCTGCTGCAGCCGCTTTCAGGCATGGCCAGCGTGTTCGGCGAGCCCGCGCTGAAACTCAGCGACCGGACCAAGGAGCGCCTGGCCTATGTGCCGCAGCAGCCCGAGGCGCTGGCCTGGCTGACCGCGCAGCAGATGCTCGACTACGTCGGCCGCTTCTATCCGCGCTGGGATCAGTCCTTCGCCACCAAGACGCTGGAGCGCTGGCAGATCCAGCCGAACAAGCTGCTGGCCAAGCTGTCGCCAGGCGAGCGCCAACGGGTGGATCTGATCCGCGCGCTGGCCTCGCAGCCGGAGCTGCTGGTGCTGGACGAACCGGCTGCTGCACTCGACCCGGTGGCCCGCCGCGAACTGCTGCGCGAAATTGCCCTGCGTGCCGGCGAGTCCGGCACCACCGTGCTGTTCTCCACCCACATCGTGTCGGATCTGGAGCGCGTCGCTTCCGAAGTGGCGTTCCTGCATCAGGGCAAGCTGCTGATGCAATGCACCGTCGATGAGACCAAGGAACGCTACGGCCGGCTGTGGCTGCCGGGCCCGATCGGCTATGCCGCTCCCACCCAAAGCCTGAGCCGGCGCCGCCACGACGACGGCAGCCTGAGCCTGGTGGTCGAGCGCGACGCGCAAGGCCGGTGGCCGGAAGCGGCGAGCTTGCCCGGTGCGCGCGTCGATGCGCTGGGGCTGGAGGATCTGTTCGTGGAGATTGCTGAGTGAATCTGCCATTGGCATTGCTGGCGCCCTGGCGATTCAACCTGGCGGGCCTACGATGGTTTGCCCTCGGGCTGGTTGTATTGGAGGTGTTCGGGGTTGCTGGCTGGGCATGCTTCATGCACACGACGAGCTGGTGGGTAGGTTCCGCTGCCATCGCCGGTGTCTTTGAAGCGATGCTGTGGAACTCTGTATTTTCCTACATGGTTTTGCCTGCCATCGATGCACATCAACTGCGGTTGCCCGGCATGCAGCGCGGTCTGTTCGTGGGTTGGGCCTTCTATGGCGTGCTGAGCTTACTGTTGCCTGCGATCGGGATTGGGCTGTGGGTAGGAAAGGTTGCGGTCATCGCTGTATTCGTTGGTCTCTTCTGCCTGGCGGGACTGCTGTGGGCGCTGTTGCCCCGGTATCTCGGAATGGTCGTCTACGCTCCTTTCTACGCTGCCGCCGTCCATGCTCGTTTCGTGCTTAGCCTTGGCCATTCGGGTTTTCTGATTTGGGCCCTTCCATTGGCGCTGCTCTTACTGTTGTTGGCGATGGTGCGTGTCCATCGCCTGGTGGTTGCCAGCGAGCCCTTCGTGTCAGGTCGCCATGGGCCGCCGGTGCTGCGGATAGGCCGGGGCATCGGTGGCGCCTTTGCGGCCGGTGGCGGTCGATATGGGTCGCGGGCGATCGCCGCGCGTCCAGACTGGATGCAGGCCAGGGCCAGCTTGCGCGATTGCGGGCCGGGCCACCCGGTGGCCAGTCTGCGCTTGGCGTTGGGTGGCTCGTTGATGCCAACCAGCGTCGTGGGCTGGCTGCACAGGAAGATGGCCATGCTGGCGATCATCTTCGCGTTCTGTGGTTTCATGCTCTGGCAGATTCTTGGACGCGCTTCCCAGGGGGCACCGACCATCGACCGGCATACCAGCCAGTTGCTTGTGCTGTCGATGTTTGGTGGTTTCGTATCGGCATCCATGGTGTTCAACTGCGGGATCGAGTTACTTCAGCGCTGGCGGAAATCCAGCGCCGAGTTGCCAATGCTGGCCTTGCTGCCAGGATTGCGCAGTGGCGGTTTCGACGTGAAACGCCAGCTTCTGTGGGCCATCCTGTTGCCGCCGTTGCGCATCCAGCTAGTGCTGATGGCGGTGTTGCTCGCGTTGGCGACGAGCCTGCATGTGGACACTTCGATAAAACTTTATGTGCTGGCGAGCCAGGCGACTGCGATTGTGGCTCTTGTTGCGTACACGCTGCTCATCACGGGCGGTCAGACGGCGACGGCGGGGCGCTGGGCGAATCTTGGCATCGGCCTATTTTGGGGTGTGCTGCTCACGTTTCCGGTGTTTGTGTCCGGCCTCGATTTGCACTTGGCCAATCCGGCCATGACCAGATTGACGGTGCTGTTCGACGCCGGCTGGATCTTGCTTATCGTTATTCTGGCCTGGCTCGGCCGCCGCGGCTGGCATGGCCTGCAGCAGCGGCCGCATCCGTTCTTGCCCAGTTGACCCGCTGCACGCATCGATAGGAATGGCATGGAGTACATCACCATCAAGAAGCTGCAACGGAAGTTCGGACTTCCGTGGATGGCGTGCGAGCAGATCATTCGCGAGCAGACCGGCCTGATCCGCAATCAATGGAACGGTCCCGGGGCACTGCTCGGCGGCATGTATCTGGGCGGGATGCTGTGGGGCCTTGGCGCGTTCGGCTGGCTGCTGCCCGGGCTGTCCCACCGGCGGGAACTCCTGCTTCGTCTGCCCGGTATAACCCTGTTGTTTTTTTCCCGCTTCGCGCTGCCGCGCCTGCTCGCTGGCAACGCCATCCTCGCCGCGGCACAGGCACAGGCTGATCAGCGGTCTGCCGGGATGGCGATGCCGTGAACTTTTACCGCATATTGCACGCACCATGGATCGCCACGCCGCGTTCTACGCGCTGGCTGGTGGCGATTGTGCTGGCACTTTTGGTTGTTGCTGACGTACTGGTCTGGATCTATGGGCACGCAGCCCGTTCGTGGATTCTCAGCGCGATCTTGCTGGGTATCGGCAATGGACTGTGCTGGACGGTGTTGATACCGAACGGCTTGGTGCTGGTGCTGGATGCACGGCGGCTTGGCCTGCCGGGGATCAGGCGCGACGTGGTCTGGAGTCTGCCCTTGTATGCGGTGCTCAGCATCGGCGTGCCGATGCTGCTGCAGTTGCCTCATGGTCATGTGCCGAGCTTCGGCATCCTGTTGGTAATGGTGGCTGCGATCGGTTCGCTCTACATGTTGCTGCCGGGCTATCTCGGGCTTTTCCTGTGCCTGTTACCGGTGTTGAATGGAGTGATGTCCGGTGTGTTTGCTTTGCCCGGGCCAACGGATCCGCGCTTTGTGCCGTGGGGTGCCGGAGCTGCCCTGCTGCTGGCGCTGGCGGCAGCTTGGCGCTGGCATCAGCTATTGCGCGGCGGCGAAGTTCCCATGCGGGGGTTGCGGGCTCCGACCGTGATCAATTTTCGACGCTCGCTGAGCATGTCCCGGTCCGATCCGCTCACCGGTGCCAGTTTGCTACGTGGTCACCCTGACTGGCTGGTCGTTCAGCCCGACCTGCGTCGTGTCGGTCCGCAAGTGCCGAACACTTCGCTGCGCGTGGCGCTGGGCGGCATCTATCTGCCGCAAACCATCATCAATCGTTTTTTTCATTCGATTCTCGCCGTGCTGATCTTGGCGTTTTTTGGCTTGCTCCTCTTCGGCATCACGCGTTTTGATCCTGCCGCCGAGCGGTGGGTGCAGTACGTGTTCAGCCGTCAAGGTTTCATCTTCGCAGGCTTGATCTACGCCGTCTTCTGCCTTGCATGGGTCATGGCGGTGGTCGAACTGCTGACGTTGCGTTGGGAACGCTCGAACGCTGAACTGCCTCTGCTTGCTTTGCTGCCGGGCGTGGGCCGCACCGGTGACATCAAACGCATGCTGCTGCGCGCGGCGATCAACCGTCCAGCCAGCCGCCTGGGCTTGCTCTGCCTGGTTGGCTTGATCGTCGCCGCCAGCCTGCATGTGGGTAGGCTGGAAGAGCTGGCGATGCTGTTGATCGCCCTGGCCTGTCTGGGGTATCTGGTGGCGTCTACGCTGAGCATTTTCGGCGGCCATCCGCTGCCCGGCTTCGGCAAGAGTCTGCTGGTGATCAGCATGTTCGTGCTGCTCAGTCTAACCCTGCTGTTGCCGATGCTGTGGCATGACTGGTCCGAACTGTCCGAAGTCAGGGCAGGCGATACGCTTGGCGCGGCGTGGTTCGCCTTGGCGTTGTTCCTGCTCTGGCTGGGCCGCCGCGGCTGGTTCGGGCTGCGGCAACGGCCACATCCGTTTCTGCCGAATGGGTCGAAGGGGTGAGCAGGTCTCTGGCCGTGGGCACCTCGAACAACCCCGATGTGCGGGAACGCACCTTGTAGCGGCTTCAGCCGCGATACTTTTGCTCTGACCAAGCCAAGAGCATCGCGGCTGAAGCCGCGCCCACAAGTGCGCTCCACAAGTACCAGGAACCAGGTTAGTCGAGATTCCTTACAATGGCACTTTGCCATCCATCGGTCGGAACCTTTCCCATGAGCTACTCAGCCAAGGCGCGCTACGCCAGCGAACTTCAATCCATCCGCGAGCAGGGCCTGTTCAAGGCCGAGCGCATCATCGTCTCGCCGCAGTCGGCCGAGATCGAGCTCGAAGGCGGTCGCAAGGTGCTGAACTTCTGCGCCAACAACTATCTTGGGCTGGCCGACCACCCCGCGGTGATCCAGGCCGCGAAGGACGCGCTGGACACGCACGGCTTCGGCATGGCCAGCGTGCGCTTCATCTGCGGCACGCAGGATCTGCACAAGCAACTGGAGGCCAGGATCGCCGCGTTCTTCGGCACCGAGGACAGCATCCTCTACGCCGCTTGCTTCGATGCCAACGGCGGCCTGTTCGAACCGCTGCTGGGCGAGGAGGACGCGGTGATCTCCGACGCGCTCAACCATGCCTCGATCATCGACGGCATCCGCCTGTGCAAGGCCAAGCGTTTCCGCTACGCCAACTGCGACATGGCGGATCTCGAACGCCAACTGCAGGCTGCCGACGCGGCCGGTGCGCGCACCAAGCTGATCAGCACCGATGGCACGTTCTCGATGGATGGCTTCATCGCGCCACTGGACCAGATCACGGCGCTGGCGAAAAAATACGACGCGATGGTGCATATCGACGAATGTCATTGCACCGGTTTCCTCGGCGCCAGTGGCCGCGGCGCAGCCGAAGTCAATGGCGTGATGGACAAAATCGACATCTTCACCGGCACCCTGGGCAAGGCGCTGGGCGGCGCGCTGGGCGGCTTCACCACCGGCCCCAAGGAAGTGATCGAACTGCTGCGCCAACGCTCGCGTCCCTATCTGTTTTCCAATTCGCTGCCGCCGCACGTGGTGGCCGCGGCGATCAAGGTGTTCGACATGCTCGAGTCGGCCGGCGAGCTGCGCGCCCGGGTGCAGGAGAACACCCGTTATTTCCGCGAACGGATGAACGCCGCCGGCTTCGACATCAAGCCGGGCGTGCACCCGATCGTGCCGGTGATGATCTACGACGCGCCCAAGGCGCAGGCGATGGCTGCAGGCCTGCTGGACGAAGGTATCTACGTCACCGGTTTCTTCTTTCCGGTGGTCCCCAAGGGCCAGGCGCGCATCCGCACGCAGATGAGCGCGGCGCATACCCGCGAGCATCTCGATCGCGCGATCGCCGCGTTCACCAAGGTCGGCAGGCAACTGGGCGTGCTCGGCGGCTGACCACTCCGCACAGGTCGCCCCCGTTCGTCTGTAGGAGCGCACCCTGTGCGCGAATGCTTTTCGCTCCTGTGTGTTTCCCAAAAGCATTCGCGCACAGGGCGCGCTCCTACGGGCAGGTGAGGGTAGAGGCGAGTTGGCGTACTTCCCCGACGGTCAGGTGGCGCCACTGGCCCTTCGCCAGATCGCCGAGCTGCAGCGGGCCGATGGCGACGCGGATCAAGCGCAGCACATCGAAACCCAGCGCAGCCAGCAGACGGCGAATGTGCCGGTTGCGCCCTTCGTCCAGCACCACTTCAATCCACGCATTCTTCGCGCCGGCACGCAACAGCGCTGCCCGCTTCGCCTTGAGCAAATCACCCCCATCCACGATGCCGGCATGCATCGCCGCCAGTACCGCCGCATCCGGCTGGCCGACGACCTGGACGTGGTAGGTCTTGTCCAGATGCGTGACCGGATCAGTAATGCCGGCCGCCCATGCTGTGTCGTTGCTGAGCAACAGCAATCCCTCACTGGCCTTGTCCAGTCGGCCAACCGGTCCCAGCCACGGCAGTCCGGCGGCTGACAGCGCGGTATAGACCGTGGCGCGGCCGTGCTCGTCAGCGGCACTGACGATGAGTCCGCGCGGCTTGTTGAACATCACGTGGCAACGCTCCGCGGGCTTCACCGGCTGGCCGTCGACCGCAATCTGCTGATGGTCAATCGACGTCGGGCAATAGGGATCGTGCACGATGCGCCCGTCCAGGCTCACACGGCCTTCGCGGATCCACTGCTCGGCCTGACTGCGCGAGCAGATGCCCAGCTTGGACAACACCCTTGCCAGTCCATGCCTCGGCGCATGGGTCGGCAAGGCGTTTCGAGGAGAACGCGAGCTTGGAGGTGACATCGATCTAGCCTATAAGGCTGAGCCATGGGACGACAAGGATCAGCGCTGCAGCGACATGAAAAAACCCGGCTTGCGCCGGGTTTTTTCGTCATGCCTTCAACAAGGTTCGATTACTGCTGAACCTGCAACTCCGTACGACGGTTCTGTGCGCGACCGGCATCGGTGGTGTTGTCGCCGATCGGATCGCTCTCGCCATGACCGATCGGGCCTTCCAGGCGGCTCGCATCGATGCCGTGGCTGGTCAGATAGTTGTAGACGATCGCGGCACGACGCTCGGACAGCTTCTGGTTGTAAGCCTCGGTACCTTTCGAGTCGGTGTAACCGGCCACCGTCACATGCACCTGCGGATAGCGCTGCAGGGTGTCGACCGCCTGACTCAGCACCGAGAGCGAATCCGCGGTCGGTTCGGCCAGCGACTTGGAGATATCCGTCTCACCCTTGCGCGGACGATCGAACTTGAAGTTCACGCCGCGCAGGTCGATCACGACCTTCTGCGGGCAACCATCGGGACCGACGATCGTACCTGCCGGCGTATCCGGGCACTTGTCCTCGCAGTCGTTCACGCCATCATGGTCGCTGTCCATGGTCGAGCAGTCAGCCGGAGCCGGGGCCGGAGCGGCCACCGGGGCCGGGGCCGGAGCCGCCGCAGGAGCACCGAAACGCGAGACCACACTGAAACCCAGGAACCAGTCGCCATAACCGTTCTGGCTGCGCTGGGTACTGTCATCCCAATCGTAGCGGTAGCCGGCTTCCAGCCGGACGTCCGAACTGTCGGAAACGGTCTTCGAGATACCGGCACCAACCTCGGCCGCCGGCGACCAGCCGCTTGAGCTGTTGCTACGGTGCTGGCTGCCCATCACCCCGCCCAGGAAGTACGGGCGCAAGGCATTCCAGTCACGGAAATAGTAGCGCCCCGTCACGCCGACATTGTTGTTGGCCCACGAATGTGTGCTTTGACCGCCACCCGCCGCCGCACCGGCATCGCGCTCCCGCTTGGTGCGATCGATGAATGCATCGACTGACATGTTTGGCGAGATGAATTTACCGAAACCAAGCCCATAATAGAACTGCCGGCTGTTGGTATTGCGATCCTTGTCGTTGAAATAACCACCGACGGTCGGAGCGATGTACCAGCGTCCGTCATAACTGGAAACGCTCGAGGAGTCACTGCTGGCGGAACTGGCCGGTGCAGATGTGTCCTGGGCATGAACGGCACCGACGCCGCCCAAGGCCAGCGCAATGAGAAAATATAAGCCCTTATGTTTCATCAGGTGTC
Organism: Rhodanobacter sp.; assembly: GCA_035530315.1. GTDB lineage: Bacteria > Pseudomonadota > Gammaproteobacteria > Xanthomonadales > Rhodanobacteraceae > Rhodanobacter. The sequence goes on from DATKVA010000148.1 coordinate 52,917, forward strand.
TCCTCGATTATTAGGTTTTTGCGTCCGTTCGGTCCCAACCGGAAATCGCTTGTCACGAATCCCATACGACATCAAAGGGTTGATCCCTCCCTCATTCGGCGTACGTAACGCGGATCGATTGCAATTGTATCGAATTTGTTAAGTGGTTCTCGCCCGCCGTTCAGAGAATCTCCCTGCCCGGTGAGGCTTCGTTCAGGAAACCCTCGTGGATGAGCATGATTCCCCAACCCTGTCTGGTGACCCGGAATGGCTGACGATAAACACCCTTCTCATGCATTCGGCCCCTCGGGGCCAGCGCCGACTTGCACCGCTGCAACCCGATTGGTTTTTGCATCCGCTTAATCTCCCACTCACACCGTCTTTACAGCGTGAAGAGCCCAAGGAATTCCTGCAATGGCATGACATCGAGCCTGGCAGGATCACTCGTCGCGGTGAGAATCGCCTTGACCCGGTGCGCCGGCAAGTGACCGCGCATGGCGGCCTCGAACTTCCTCAGCAATACCGGAATACCCTCGGCACGACGCCTGCGATGACCGATCGGATAATCGACGGAAACCTTCTGGGTGCATGTTCCATCCTTGAAAAACACCTGCACCGAATTGCCGATGTAGCGCTTGTCCGGGTCGAAATAATCCCGGGTGAACTGCGGGTTCTCGCTGACCACCATCTTGTCGCGCAAGGCGTCGATGCGAGGATCCGCCGCCACACCGTCATCGTAGTCGGAGGCTTCGAGGCGACCGAAGATCAGCGGTACCGCCACCATGTACTGGATGCAGTGGTCGCGGTCGGCGTAGTTGGCCAGCGGGCCGGTCTTGTCGATGATGCGGCAGCCCGCCTCCTGGGTCTCGATGACGATCTTCTCGACCTGCTCGAGCTTGCCGGCGACCTGGCCGTGCAACTGCATCGCGCATTCCACCGCGGTCTGCGCATGGAACTCGGCCGGAAAGCTGATCTTCAGCAGCACGTTCTCCATCACGTAGCTGCCGAACGGGCGCTCGAATTCGAATGCATTGCCCTTGAAGGCCACGTCGTAGAAGCCCCAGGTCCGGGCGCTCAGCGCGGACGGGTAGCCCACCACGCCGCGGTAAACCGCGTTGATCGCGTGGGTGACCGCGCGACGGCAGGCATCGCCGGCGGCCCAGCTCTTGCGCGGGCCGGTGTTCGGTGCGTGGCGGTAGGTGCGCAGTGCGCCGTTGTCGATCCAGCTGTGCGACACGGCGGTGACGACCTGCTCCTTGTCACCGCCGAGCATGGCGGTAGCGACCGCGGTCGACGCCAATCGCACCAGGACCACATGATCCTGGCCGACGCGATTGAAGCTGTTCTTCAGCGCGTAGCAACCCTGGATTTCGTGCGCCTTGATCGCATAGCCGAGCACGTCGCGCACAGTCAGTGGCTGGCCGCCCTCACGCTCGGCCTTGCGGCTGAGGTAGTCGGCCACGGCGAGGATCGCGCCAAGGTTGTCCGACGGATGACCCCATTCGGCGGCCAGCCAGGTGTCGTTGAAATCCAGCCAGCGGATCTGCGTGCCGATCGCGAACGCCGCCTGCACCGGATCGAGTTCGTGGCTGGTACCCGGCACGCGTGCACCGCCCGGCAAGGTCGCACCGGGCACCAGCGGCCCCAGATGCTTCACGCATTCGGGAAATTTCATGGCCAGCATCGCCGTCGCGAGCGAGTCGAGCAGCACGTAGCGAGCGGTGTCGTAGGCTTCCTTCGAATCGATCCGGTAATCGATCACGTAGTCGGCAATGTCGACCATCGGCTGGTCCGGGTCGGGGCGTTTGGCGGAACGGATGTCGTGGGCACTCATGACGGATCTCGCTGCGGGGAAACGCCTATTTTAGCTGACCGGGAGCCTGTCGCAGCTTGACCACGAACGCGCCGGCACCGACAATCCATCAAACACACCCCGAAGGGGAGTAGTTCCCGATGCGGGCGCGCCTGCATCGATGCGATGACCGTCAACACGAGCGACGCCTCGCTCCGGCCATCGCGGCAGCCGTGCTGCGAACGAGACTTTTGTGGTGGACACGGGCTGCGCGCGCCCGCGTCCGCCGCATCGTCCGACGCGCATGGAAACCCGCATGGATCTGTTCGGCTCCGACCTTTTTTCCGGCCTGCTGGCCATCATCCTGCTTGACCTGGTGCTGGCCGGCGACAATGCCATCATCATTGCGATGGCCGCGCGCAACCTGCCCCGGTCACTGCAGTTCAAGGCCGTTTTCTGGGGTGCGTTTGGCGCGATTGCGGTACGCGTGCTGCTGACGGCAATCGTGGTTTCCCTGCTCAAGCTGCCCGGCCTGATGCTGATCGGTGGGCTGCTGTTGCTGCCGATCGCGTGGAAACTGCTGCGGCAAGATACCGATGCCGCCCATCGGATCAACGCCTCGAGCGGCTTCTGGAGCGCGTTGCGCACCATCATCGTCGCCGACGCACTGATGGGCATGGACAACGTACTGGCCATCGCAGGCGCGTCGAACGGCCATCTCGGTCTGGTGATGATCGGTCTGCTGATCAGCGTGCCGCTGGTGGTCTGGGGCTCGACGCTGCTGCTGCGGCTGATCAACCGCTTCCCGCTGATCGTCTACGTCGGCGCCGCTGCGATCGCCTTTACCGCGGGACGGATGATCACCCATGATCGGTGGACGAGTGGCTGGTTCGATGCGCACAACTGGGTAACGTATGCCTTCGAGGCACTGCTGGTGATCGTCATCTGCGGCGGTGGCTGGTGGCTGCAGCGACGTCGGCGGGCCGGGCAGCAGCCATCCCGTTGACGGCAAACTGCGTGGCCCCCTGCCCGCCGGGCGGCGCCCACCCGAAGGTGGGTGTCGAACCTTGGAGCTTGTTCAGCGCTTGTCGATCGGCACGTAGGTCTGGTCTTCCGGGCCGGAGTAGTTCGCGCTGGGGCGGATGATCTTGCCGTCCTGGCGTTGCTCGATCACATGCGCGCTCCAGCCGGAGGTACGCGCGATCACGAACAGCGGCGTGAACATCGCGGTGGGCACGCCCATCATGTGATACGCGCTGGCGGAGAACCAGTCGAGGTTGGGGAACATCTTCTTGACCTCACCCATCACCTGCTCGATCCGCTCGGACACCTCGAACAGCGTCAGGTTGCCGCCTTCGGTGCAGAGCTTGCGCGAGATTTCCTTGATGATCTCATTGCGCGGATCGGACACCGTGTACACCGGGTGGCCGAAACCGATGATGATTTCCTTGCGCTCGACGCGGGCGCGGATGTCTGCCTCGGCGTCATTGGCGTTGCGGTAGCGCGCGATGATTTCCATCGCCACCTCGTTGGCGCCGCCATGCTTGGGGCCACGCAATGCGCCGATCGCACCGGTGATCGACGAATACATGTCCGAACCGGTGCCGGCGATCACGCGGGCCGTAAAGGTGGATGCATTGAACTCGTGCTCGGCATACAGCACCAGCGACTTGTCCAGCGCATGCGCGTGCAGGTCGCTGGGCGATTTGCCGTGCAGCAGGTGCAGGAAATGCCCGGCGATCGAGGCGTCGTCGGTCTCGGTCTCGATGCGCTTGCCGTTGTGGCTGAAGTGGTACCAGTACAGCAGCATCGAGCCGAAGCTGGCCATCAGCCGGTCGGCGATCTCGCGCGCGCCCTCGACACTGTGGCCGTCCTTCTCCGGCAGCACCGTACCCAGCACCGAGCAGCCGGTGCGCATCACATCCATCGGATGGGTGGCGGCCGGCAACAGCTCCAGCGCCGCCTTGACCGGTGCCGGCAAGCCGCGTAGACGCTTGAGCCGGGCGCGGTAGTTGTTGAGTTCGGTCCAGGTCGGCAACACGCCGTGCACCAGCAGGTAGGCCACTTCCTCGAAGCAACCCCGGGTAGCCAGGTCGTGGATGTCGTAGCCGCGGTAATGCAGATCGTTGCCGCTGCGACCGACCGTGCACAGCGCGGTGTTGCCTGCCGGCACGCCGGACAGGGCGACGGATTTCTTGGCCTTGGGTAGGGCTTGCTCGCTCATCGGAAATCTCCAGGGTGCAGGTTTGTTCTTTTCAATTTCGGTAGGAGCCCGCTTGCGGGCGATGCTCTGGCTTCGATGTGCAGTCAGAGCAGGAGCATCGCCCGCTTGCGGGCTCCTACCGTGATGACGATCAGCCTTTCTGCGAGAACAGCGCGTCGAGCTTGTCCTCATAGGCGTGGTAGCCCAGATAGTCGTAGAGCTCCTCGCGGGTCTGCAGCGTGTGGATGATGTTCTTCTGCGTGCCTTCGCGGCGCACGGTTTCGTAGAAATTCAACGCCGCCTTGTTCATCGCGCGATAGGCACCGCAGCAGTACAGCGCGATGTCCACGCCGGCGTCGCGCAGTTCGTCGGTGGTGAAGAACGGGGTGGAACCGAATTCGGTGAGGTTGGCAAGGATCGGTACCTTCACCGCCGCCTTGACGCGGCGGTAATCGTCGAGCGTCCTCATCGCCTCGGGGAAGATCATGTCGGCACCGGCCTCGACATAGGCACAGGCGCGATCGATCGCCGCGTCGATGCCTTCCACCGCGGCCGCGTCGGTGCGGGCCATGATGACGAAGCCCGCCTCGGTACGCGCGTCCACCGCGGCCTTGACGCGATCGACCATCTCTTCCTTCGTCACCACTTCCTTGCCCGGTCGATGGCCGCAG
>DATKVA010000149.1:0-15566 GCA_035530315.1 Rhodanobacter sp.
ATGGCTAGGTGTTGAGGGACCGTGGCCTTGCTTCGGCAAGCCACGGATGATCTATGTTGACAACGGCAAAGATTTTCATTCTCGCGCCTTGCAACGCGGCTGCGAGGCACTCGGTATCGACCTGCAATACCGGCCCGTCGGTAGTCCCCATTATGGCGGCCTCATCGAACGGCTCATCGGCACAATGATGGGCCGGTGCCGGCTGCTGCCAGGGGCCACCCAGCGCGATGTGCGCGAGCGTGGCGACTACGACAGTGAAAAAACGTCCGCCATGACGCTGAGCGAATTCCGCGCCTGGTTCGTCAACGAGATCGTCACGCAATACCACCTGCGACTGCATCGCGTGCTGGGACATGCACCGATCATCGAATGGGAAGACGCCACCAAGGAACATGGCCTACCCGAAACCATCCCCGCGTGCTGGCAGCCATTCGAGGTCCTAGCGACTTTTCTGCCGTCCACCTTTCGTCGCGTCCACCGCTATGGCATCGAGTGGGAAAATCACACCTACTGGCACCCTGCACTGGCGGAATGGATCGGGTCTCCCGGCAGACGGGAGATCTTCTTCGATCCTCGAAATATTCGCTTTATTTACCTACGTGGACCGAACGGCCAGATGCTTCGCGCCGAAGTGACGCGACCCAATGTGCCGGTGATCTCGCTTTGGGAATGGAAAGCGGACCGGGACTATGGCAGGCGCCGAACGCACGATCCCGCACTCCTAGCCGTACGCGATGCTGGCCTGGAAGGGCGCCGCGGCAGGATCGACGACGCGATAGCCGCCACCTCCAAGCATGCTCGCGCAATCGCACGTGCAAAACATTCCCGCGAACAGCAGCAACCTGGCCTGGCCTTCGAGCCCACCCGGGATGTCGAAATCCTTCCTACCCAGCCCGAACCGATCACAAGTGGAAATTTTCCCGTGATCTATGACGGCGAACTCTGGACCTAATCATGTCTGAACTTATTCATCCCACATCGCCCGAACGCTTTGGTGCCTCATCTTCTGTGATTCTGCCTGCGCGTACCGAAGAAAACGTCCCAACTGAAAAGGACAACTACAGCCACCTGGCCGCCACTGTTCATGCACAGGCGGCGCTCGGGAAACAGGAGCGTATCGCCATCATCCGTGGCGATCTGGTCGTCCGATACCCGGCCGTCGCCCACATGCTCTCCTACACGCGCTGGCTCCTTGATGGCCCCTCGCAAACACGCACCACCGGCATGCTGGTCACCGGCCCCGTGGGGGCCGGCAAGACCACGTTCGCTCGCCTCGTCCAACGCACATATGCCCGGAAGTCGGGGGCTGACGCGGTCCCAATTATTTCCATTTCCCTGACGGGAGCGAGGCATACGCGAACCGTTTACGGGCGGATTCTGGAAGCGCTGAACGGACCAGTGAAAAACTCCCATCGCACCTCGGACCGCGAAGCCACGGTCGTACGCCTGCTGAAGACCGTGCGCTGCCGTGCCTTGATCGTCGACGAGGTGCAGGACGTGCTCGCTGGTTCCGTGCAAGAGCAGCGTCGCGCCCTGGATGCCATAAAATTCCTGATGAATGAATTGCAGTTACCGATCCTCGCCTTGGGCGTGACGGCGGCAGCTGAAGCCTTTCGTTCCGACATGCATCTGGATGCGCGCTTCAAGCGGTTCGAATTGGCCACGTGGGATGTCGGGGAACCCTTCGCCAACTTCCTGCGCAGCGTCATGCGCTTGCTTCCCTTGCGCGAGCCATCGCGGCTGGACACGGAGGCAGCGATGAAGTTCATGGTGAAGCATTCTGGCGGCAGTCTGGACGGCATCATGACACTGATTCGCCAGGCCGCCGTGCATGCCGTCGTGTCTGGCGAGGAACGTATCGAGAGCACCACCTTGCAAAAGGCGCTTACGATCCCGGACATGGAGGATATCGATCGTGCCGCCGCCTGAGCTGAGCAGAGCACTCGGACGGTCGTCAGCCACTTCGTTACGGCTGCACACTGCACCGCCCCGGCTCGGCGAATCGATCTCATCCGCCCTTGATCGCGCCGGCAGCTTGTGGAGCCTGTCTCGGCAAACCCTGATCCATGAGATCACCGGCATGAGCCCAGGCAATTTTGGCGATCCGGACTGGATTCCAGACTTGCGTGCACGGCGATCGTTAGCCGCCGCGCTGAATGTAACGGCAACCCATTTGGCACATTTCGCCGCTGCTTCAGGCCGAACTTCCTTGTTGATGGCTCCACCCGCGCGGCATGCCTACTGCCCACTCTGCTTTGCGCAGGATCGGTCTGGCGGGAAGCTGCCAGGTTTTCAGCTCGACTGGGGCCGATTCTGGCTGACGCATTGTCGCGTGCATCTCACGCCGCTGTTCGACTGGAAGGCGACTGGGCGTCTCGGCGACCGCTGGATGCCGCCCAAATGGCTCGTGGGCAAGTCGTCGTTTCGGCCCGATCCACGGTTTTGGCTGAACCGCCATCTGAAATGGGCCCGATGGTACGCCCAGATCGGTCCGCACCATGGTGAAGCCTATGAACAATGGAAGGCACTGCTGATGTTTGAAACGGCCTTGTACTGCACTGGCATAGGCGGCCCAAAGGGGCTGCCCGATGAGACGGGCCGGTCTTACGAAGAGATCCTGAGCCAGCTCATGACGCTGCTCTTGGCCAAACCGCAGAACCGACAGCACCCGCTACCGGCATTCAAGCTCGATCCTCAATTCTGTGACCAGGACGTTTTTCATCTCCCGGCGTCCGAGCTCGCACACCAACGTACATTAATAACCACCAGTTCGCTGCGAAGCAAACTCCCGTCCATTGCGGGGCGTCGCGCACTTATCCTGCTGGTGGCGAACGTGCTCGGAGCGGTCGATCATCCTTTGCGCTTCACCTATGTAAGACCCAGCCCTGCGCCCGGCTCGAAAGCTTGGCCCGGCATACTCTTATCTCTGATTCGCAGCCGCGATCGGGGCACTGAGATCCTCGCGAAGGCCGATGCTTATCGCCAGGCTGCAACTAGCTCGGGGTGGCTCAGAACCGCAGCGACGGGGTCAGCCGTGAACTTGAGGGCCACTGACATGGTTGAACACGAAAATGGGCCCAGTGACATTGTTAGGCTTGATCGCGACAAGGTTAAGTAATTCCGACATGCGCAAAGCCGACTGTGCCATCGACGTTAATTGTGCGTTAACCAGGAATGCCGCGCAAACCCTTGATGGGAAAGGCGTTGACGCCCTTTGCACATGACGGCTATGGTACGCCCTGTTTGTTACTTTGTAGCGCGGGGCACGACGAGCATGGCTCAGGCAAGACAGGGGGCGCATCACGCGCGCAAGCAGGCCATCTGCCGCAAGGCACAGCGCCGACACTCTCATTTCTATGAGCGCTGTTCGCATTGGTCTTTCAATCGTTCGGGTGAGGTCGAGCCGATTCACTGGCATCGCGAACGCTGGGTTCTCGCCGGCACGGCGCTGCTGATCACCTTTCTCTCCGGGATCATCATGCCGGTGTGGGCCAGCGCCATGCGGCCGGTGCCAGTACCGGAAGTGCACACGCTGCTGCCGCTGGCGCTACCCAAGTTCAACGAAATCAACACGCCTGCGTCGACCGTGGCCGACTGGCAGGTCGTGCGGGTGCAACCGGGGCAGACGCTGTCGGATATTTTCAACGAACGTGGCCTCAGCATGACCGATCTGCAAAAGGTCATGGATACGGCCGGCAAAACCGACAGCGCGCTGCAGACCATTCGTCCCGGTGATGAATTTGATTTCCAGATCGGTCGAGATGGCCAACTGCAGGCGTTCCGTTTCGACAAGGACGATGCCACGCGTGCCACCGTGCGTTTCGATGCCAGCAACCCGGTGTTGACCCTGCACGCACGGGCCATCGAGCAGCGCGTGCGCATGGCCCACGGCGTAATCGAAAGCTCGCTGTTCGGCGCCGGCGCCAGGGCCGGTCTGAACGAGGGGATGATCGTCAAACTCGCCGACGTCTTCAAATACGACATCGACTTTCTCAAGGACGTCCGCAGCGGCGACAGCTTCACCGTGATCTATGACGATGTTTATCGCGACGGCGTTTACGACCATGCCGGCGACATCATCGCAGCCGAATTCCTCAATCGTGGCCACCGCTACACAGCTTACCGCTTCAAGGAGCCGGACGGCAGCTACAACTACTACAGCGAGGACGGGCGTCCGCTGCGCAAATCGCTGCTGCGCACGCCGGTGGCATTCACCCGCATTTCGTCTCGTTTCAGCCTGGCACGCAAACACCCCATCCTCGGTTACACGCGGGCCCACAAGGGTGTCGATTACGCCGCGCCCACCGGCACCCCCATTCACGCCGCCGGCGACGGTGTGATCGTGTATCGCGGCTGGGAACATGGCTTCGGCAACTTCGTGCTGATCAAGCACAACGCCGAGTACTCCACCGCTTACGCGCACATGTCCCGTTTCGAGCCTGGCGAACACGTCGGCACGCATGTGCGCCAGGGTGAAGTGATCGGCTTCGTCGGCATGACCGGTCTGGCTACTGGCCCCCACCTCCATTACGAAGTGCGTGTCTACGGCAAACAGGAAAATCCGCTGACCGTCACCATGCCCAAGCCGCAACCGCTGCCGCCGAAACTGCTGGCGCAATTCAAGCAGCAGATGCAGCCGATGCTGGCCCGGCTCAAGGCGACCGATGCCGGCATCCAGCTGGCACGTCGCGAGGCCGCCAGCCACCACGACGAATAAGTCGATGCCCTCGTCTGCGGTCGAGGGGCTTTACCTCGGCCTGATTTCCGGCACCAGTGCGGACAGTATCGATGCCGTCCTGGTCGATTTCATCCGCGGCACGCCGCAGGTGCAGGCTACGCATACCCATCCGTGGCCATCGATGCTGCGTGACCAAATGCTGGCGCTGGCGCAAGGCGAAGCCGCGGTGGAACTGGATGCCGTCGGCCGGCTGGATGTGGCGATCGGCCACTGCTTCGCCGATGCCGCCCTGCACTTGCTCGAACAAAGCGGCACCTCCGCGCACACGGTTCGTGCGATCGGCTCGCACGGGCAGACCTTGCGGCACCGCCCGAGCGGCGAGCATCCGTTCACGCTGCAGCTGGGCGATCCCACCGTGATCGCCGAGCGCTGCGGCATTGACGTCGTGGCCGATTTTCGCCGCGCCGACGTTGCCGCGGGCGGTCAGGGCGCCCCTCTGTTGCCGGCGCTGCACGCGATGCTGCTGGCCCAACCCGGTCACACGCGGGTGGTTCTCAACCTCGGCGGCATTGCCAACATCACCGTGCTCGATGCCAATGGCGATGTGCGGGGTTTCGATACCGGCCCGGCCAATGGGCTGCTCGACGCCTGGTGCATGCGCCATCGCGGCGAACCCTTTGACCGCGACGGCGTGTTTGCGGCCAGCGGCAAGGTTGACCTGTCGCTGCTGGATGCCTTGCTGGCCGACCGCTATTTTGCGCTGGCGCCACCGAAGAGCACCGGGCGCGAGTACTTCCATCTGGTCTGGCTGACCACGCATCCGCAGCTGGCGGCAGCGCATCCAGCCGATGTGCAGGCGACGTTGCTGGAGCTGACGGCACGCAGCGTAGCCGCAGCGATCATCCAACACGCACCGAGCGCCGAGGAGGTGCTGGCCTGCGGCGGCGGCACCCACAACAGCGCATTGATGCGGCGGCTGGGCGAACTGCTGACGCCACGCGCCTTGTGCAGCACCGCGCAATACGGCATCAATCCGGACTTTCTCGAAGCCACCGCATTCGCGTGGCTAGCGCGACAGCGCCTGCTGGGCCTTCCGGGCAACCTGCCGGCGGTGACCGGCGCACGCGGCCCGCGGGTGCTTGGCGCTATTTACCCGGCGCCTGTCTAAGGGTCTGTCGGACGTTGGCTACCAGGGTATCGTCGTCACGGATATTTTCCGGCGCCCATTGCGTCGGGCGGGTCCGCGCCAAAGCGTCCAGCGCTTCCTGGAACACCCCTCTTTCCTCGACCGCCCAGTGCTCGTCGAGCAAGGTCAGCGCCTGCGAATCGCACAAGGTTTCGCTGTATTCCCCCGCGGCCAACACCCCCAGGCTATGGCGCAAGGCATGCAGCAATACATCATTGATCGAACAATGCCGATCCCTGGCCAGCGACTTGATGCGCTCGACCAGTAGGCTGTCCACTTGCTGTACGAGCAGATCCGGCACGTACATGACTCCGTAAGTATCGCCGTGGGGGGGTTGTCCTTCACGTACTGACTGATGCTGATTCTGACGGATTTTGCCACCGTTTCCGTGGTCTGGTTGGCAACCTCAGCGTGGCCGGGCCAATTCCGCGCGATGTATCGCGTGACGCAATCCGATCACCAGCAGCAAGCCGGGAATCGCCGACAGCGTGGTGATCACGAAGAACGTCGACCAGCCTACCCGTGGCACCAGCCATGCCGCGAGCGGACCGAGAAACACCCGGCCCACCGCCGACAGCGAGGACAGCAGCGCGTATTGCGTCGCCGAGAAACGCACATTGCACAACGATGTCAAAAGCACCACGAAAGCGGTACTGCCCAGCCCGCTGACGAAATATTCTGTCGACACGACGCTCGCCATGACCACGATGTCCGGGCCGCTATGCACCAGCCAGATATAGGACAGGTTCACTAGCGCCTGGGCCACCCCCAGGCCGAGCAAGGCCGGAAACAGCCGCATGCGGGTGACCACCCAGCCGCCGGCCAGCGCGCCCAGCAGTCCGGCCACCAGACCGAAGGTCTTGCTGACCGTGCCGATCTGGGTCAGCGTGAATCGAGGTACCCGCAACAGGAAGGTCGTCGACAACGACAACGCGAAGGCGTCGGCGAGCTTGTACAACACCATCAGCGCCAGCCACGCCAGCGCCAGCGTTCCATAGCGCTGCATGAAATCCGCGAACGGCTGCACGACAGCCTCGGCGAAGCTGCGCGTGGGGTGCTCGTCGGGCGCGTCAGGCGACCATGCGGTAACCAGCGTTGCCGCCAGCATGAGAGCACCCATCAGTCGGTACACCCAGGCCCAGCCCAGATGATCGGCAAGGATCAATGCCAGCGCGCCGGATACCAGCATGCCCAGGCGATAGCCGCCCTGCGAAAAAGCGGTACCCCAGCCGCGCTCGGTTGGCGGCAGCAGGTCCGTGCGATGGGCATCGTAGGCGATGTCCTGGGTTGCCGAACCGAACGCCAGCAGCACGCCCAGGAACGCCAGCATGCTCGCCGCACCCTGCGGCGTGTAGAAACTCATGCTGATCAGGGCCGCACCGCAGATCAACTGCATCAACAGGATCCAGCCGCGGCGGCGGCCCAGCCAGGGCAGCGGCAAGCGATCCAGCAGCGGCGCCCACAGAAACTTGAACACGTAGGCCTGACCGATCAGGGTGATCCAGCCGATCGCTTTCAGACTCATGCCGGCGGTGGTGAACCACGCCTGCAGCGTGCTCAGGGACAGCGCCAGCGGCAGCCCCGATGCGAACCCCAGCAGGCCGATGCTGAGAATGCGCCACTCACGCCCCGGCAGCGGCGGGTCGGACAGCGGCGAGACAGGCCCGGCCGTGGTCTCAGTCGGCATAGTCGACCGTATACGGCGCGTGGTCGGAGAAGCGCTGCTCGCGATAGATCGAGCAAGCGGCCAGACGATCGCGCAGCGACGGCGTGACCACCTGATAATCAATGCGCCAACCGACATCGTTTGCACGCGCCTGGCCACGATTGGACCACCACGTGTATTCGACCGCGTCCGGTTTCAGCGCACGGAAGCTGTCGACCCAGCCGCGCTGCTGGAACAACAGATCCAGCCACGCCCGCTCCTCGGGCAAACAGCCGGAGTTCTTCTGGTTGGACGTCCAGTTCTTGATGTCGTTGCGCGTGTGCACGATGTTCCAGTCGCCGCCGATCACGTAATCGCGGCCGCTGGCGAGCCAGTTGTCGAAGATCGGCGTGATCCATTCCATCGCCCTGAACTTGAACTGCTGGCGCTCGTCGCCGGACGAACCGGAGGGGAAATACAACGACACCACCGAGAGGTTGCCGAAACGTGCCTCGATGTAGCGCCCCTCGTTGTCGAACTCGTCCCAGCCCAGCTCGGTGAGCACTTGATCCGGCTCGCGTTTCGCATAGATCGCCACACCGCTGTAGCCCTTCTTGCTGGTCGCGTCGCGGTAGAAGCAATGATGACCGTCCGGACGGAACATCGGATCGGTCAATTGGTCCTCCTGGGCCTTGGTCTCCTGCAGGCAGACCACGTCGGCATCTTGTTCGCGCAGCCAGTCGAACAGTCCCTTGCTTGCGGCGGAACGGATACCGTTGGCATTCAAGCTGATGATGCGCATGTACTCTCCAAGGCAGTGGCTGGGGCCTGCTGGACCGTTGGTGCTCGAGGCGGGAATCCGGCCAACCAACGCCCCGACAGGCTCCGAACGATCATAACAACCCCGGACCCGCATCATCGGCCATCTCCATGCACAAGCTCCAGCCCATCCGCGTTGCACCCGTCGATGCCGCCGCGCATCAGGCGTTGCTCGGGCTGCGCGTATGGCCGCAGCAGCGCAACTACGTCGGCGCCATCGCCGACCTGCTGGCCGATGCCGCCAGCTGCCCGGCATGTGAGCCCATGGCGATACTGCACGGCGACACGCCGGTCGGCTACTGCCGCATCGATGCGAATGCACGCAGTGTGGCCGGCCGCGATTTCGACGTGCCCGCACTGGGATTGCGCGCCTTCTTTATCGACGCCGCCTGGCAGGGCCGGGGACTGGGCGCGCAGGCGCTGGCCGCACTGATCGCCGATCTGGCCGGGCGTCACCGCCAGGCCCGTTTGCTGGTGCTGGCAGTGGCCAGCGGCAATCATCCTGCGCTGCGCTTGTATCGGCGTGCCGGCTTCGTGGACGACGGCGCGCTGTACCATGGCGGACGCTCCGGGCCACAACAGCTGCTGCGACGTGACCTGCCCTGAACCCGACCACTGGCGAGACGACCTGTGCACGATTACCAGCGCGACTTCATCGAACTCACCCTGCAGCGCGAGGTACTGCGTTTCGGCGAGTTCACCCTGAAATCCGGTCGCCAAAGCCCCTACTTTTTCAACATGGGCCGGATCGATTCCGGTGCCGCGCTGGCACGGCTCGGCCGTGCCTACGCGGCGGCATTGGTGGACTCGGGGCTTGCGTTCGACATGCTGTTCGGCCCCGCCTACAAGGGCATCGCGCTGGCCGCCGCCACCGCGATCGCGCTGGCCGACCAGCATCAACGCGACCTGCCGTGGGCCTACAACCGCAAGGAGGCGAAGGATCACGGCGAGGGCGGCGTGCTGGTCGGCGCACCGCTCAAAGGGCGCGTGCTGATCGTCGACGACGTGATGACCGCGGGTACCGCGGTGCGCGAATCGCTGGCGCTGATCAGCGCGCACGGTGCGCAACCGGCTGGCGTGCTGATCGCACTGGACCGGCAGGAACGCGGCCACGGCGAACGCTCCGCCGCGCAGGAAGTGGCTGCCGAGCATGGTATTCCGGTGATCGCCATCACCTGCCTCGACGATGTGCTGGCGTATGCCGGCGAACGACCGCAACTGGCCGCCGAACACGCCCGTTTGCTGGCCTACCGCGAGCGTTATGGTGTCCGGCGCTGAAGTTCAGGCGCGCGCCGGCAAGCTTCGGTCAAACTGGTCACAGTCACCATCGGTGTGCCATCCGTAAACTAACAAGACAACAGCGCCAGTTATAATGCCTGACGAGGGAAGAATTCATGCGCAAGTTCCTGTCCATTTTTGCCGCTGCCGCACTGATCGCAAGCCTGCCGGTGCACGCGCAGAACAGCAGCAGCGTCCGCTACAGGTGGCATGATGACCATGGCTTGCTGCATTACAGCGACAGCCTCAGCGCCGAAGCGATGAAGTACGGCTACGATCTGGTCAACGACCAGGGCCTGGTGATACAGCATGTGGCGCGGCAGCTGACCCCCGAAGAACGTGCCGCCGCGAACAAACTGGCCGCTGAGCAGGCCGCAAAACAGCGTGCCGAGAAGGAACGCGCCGATGCCGACGCGCAGATGCTGTCCGCCTATCCGGACGAGGACTCGTTCAGGATCTCGCAGCAGCAGGCGCTGGATACCATCGACCAGCAGATCCATACCGCCAAGATCAATCTGCGCAGCCAGGAAGATGCATTGACCGACCTGCTCAGTCGAGCCGCCGATATCGAGCGCAGCAAGAAGCCGGTGCCGCATTTTCTTGCCGTCAGCATCGCCAGGCAACGCGACGTGGTGACCGATCAGCGCAACATACTGCAACGCCAGCAGGGCCTGCGCGCACAGACTGTGCAGGCGCAGGCTGCGCAGCTGGCGCATTATCGCGAGCTCAAGGCAGCACAGCAGCAGCCGTCGCAGTAGCTCCCGTCGTCGCGCGGTACAGCCGTGGAACGGCGTGTAGGAGCTCACCCTGTGCGCGAATGCTTTTGCCAAAATGTTCGCAAAGAGCATTCGCGCACAAGGTGCGCTCCTACACAACCCCCACGAAGGAGAGGTTACATGGAGCTGCCTCGACTTCGTCGCGATCCGCCGCTTTTCAGAAGGGCAGCTTCAGTGTGGAATCGACCGCCAGCAACTGGGTGCGGAATATTTGCTGGATACGCTTGAGCGCAAGCGGATTGTCCGCTTCGAAACGCAGCACCAGCACCGGCGTGGTGTTGGATGCACGCACCAGGCCCCAACCGTCCGGCCAATCGGCGCGCAGACCGTCGATGGTAATCAGCGTGGCGTCGTCAAAACTGGCCCGCTGGCGCAACTTGTCCATGAACCGATAATGCTCGCCTTCGCCCAGCTCGATTTTCAACTCGGGCGTGGAGACGCTCTTCGGCAGCGTGGCGAAGATTTCCTCCGGCGTGCGCCCCTGCAGATCCCCGGCGAGTATCTCCAGCAGCCGGGCGGCGGCGTAGATGCCGTCGTCGAAGCCGTACCAGCGCTCCTTGAAGAAGAAGTGGCCGCTCATCTCGCCAGCCAGTTCGGCACCGGTCTCGCGCATCTTTGCCTTGATCAACGAATGGCCGGTACGCCACATCAGCGGACTGCCGCCGGCGTCGAGAATCTGCCCTTTGAGATGGCTGGTGCATTTGACGTCGTAGATGATCGTGGCGCCGGGCTGGCGCGACAGCACGTCGCGGGCGAACAGCATCAGCAGGCGGTCGGGATAGACGATCTCGCCCGCGTGGGTGACCACACCCAAGCGATCGCCATCGCCATCGAATGCAAGACCCAGATCGGCTCCGGTCTGCTTCACGGCAAGGATCAGATCCTCCAGATTCTTCGGATCGGAAGGATCGGGATGATGGTTCGGGAAGGTGCCGTCAACGTCGCAATACAGTGGAATCACTTCGCAACCGACGCCCTCCAGCACCTGTGGCGCAAGGGCGCCGGGAATGCCGTTGCCGCAATCGACGACGATTTTCAAACGACGCTCGGCCAGCACATCGGAAACGATTTTCTCGACGTAATCGGGGGCCACGTCGATCTGGCGCAGGCTACCCTGGCCATCATGCGCCAGGGCTCCGCTGGCGATACGCTGATACAGATCCTGGATTGCCCCCTCGGCCAGGGTCTCGCTACCGATCACGATCTTGAAACCGTTGTAGTCCGGCGGATTGTGACTGCCGGTGACCGCCACGCCACAGCCGGTATTGAAAAGATAGGTCGCGTAGTAGACGACGGGGGTCGGCACCGCGCCGACATCGATCACATCGATGCCGGTCGCGCGCAGGCCATCGGACAAGGCCTCCACCAGCCCGGGCCCGGACAGGCGGCCATCACGCCCCACCACGATTTCGTGCAAGCCTTTGTCTCTCATCAACATGCCGATCGACTGGCCAAGCGCCCGCGCGACATCGTTGTTCAGGGTCTTGCCGACCACCCCGCGCACGTCATAGGCGCGAAAGATGCCCTGATCCACGGCGACCTGCGTTGGCGGCGCGGCCGGGGTTGCCACCGGCGCGACCGGCGCGGGGGTCGGGGTCCTTTCGATTCTCGCGGGCAACTCGAGCTCCTCCGGCTCAGGCACGGATCGCTCGCGCAGGCGCTTGCGCAGACGCAGGAAAAAAACCCCGCCGCCGAGTCCCAGCAAACTCAGCAAGGCGCTCAACGGCCAGGAACGCGGCAACACGATGAATGCAGCCGGCAGACCCGCCTTCACACTGAATGTGCTGCCGGGAACCGGTTTGCCGGCGGCTCCCTCCTCGGCCGAAGCCGCGCCATGGGAAAGCAACTGCATGTCGCCCTGATCTTCGCCCTGCTGCAGAACCAGTCGGCCGCCAGCCGGCGGAATCGATTCGAAAACCCGTTGCAAAGGCGCGAACGACAGCTCGATCCACGCCCATCCCTGCACATGTTGTGGCGACCCCAGCGGAACCACCAGACTCAGACGACGACCGGCGTGGTCATACGCGATGCTTTGCACCGGCGACGCTTCCCCGGCACCCTGCGAGGAAAGTAGCTGGGCTGCCTTCGCATAGCCAAACTCGCGGTAATCGGCATGTAGTACCTCGTTCATATCGGCACTGTAAAACTCCAGCCGGGCGATTTGCGGCAGTTGCAGGTGCAGTGCCGTCGCGGCCTGCACGGGGTCGCTCATCAGCACAGCCGGATCTCTGGCGGCCAGCGCCTTTTCGACCTTGCTGCGCTCGCTGGCGATTTCCGCGGCGAGCGAGCGCACGACCTGGTCCTGCGCGGCATGCACGCGCTCGATTTCACCGCGTTCACTGGCAATCAACCAGGTTTGCCAGGTACAGAAGAGCCCCAGAAGCAACAGCAGCGTGGCACCGCCCAGCGGCAACAGGCGTTGCCGGTCGGCCAGCAGGTCATGCAGCTGCCCCCTCGCTGTGCTCATCGCCATATCCTGTCCCCACAGACTGCACCTGATCGGTCGGCCCACCGCAAAGCCGGCCTGCCCATGTTAGTTGAAACCGGTCGAACCAAAGCCCCCGCTGCCGCGTTCACTCGGTGCAAAATCCGTCACGATTTTCAGCCGTGCCTGCGCTACCGGCACCAGCAGCAGCTGTGCAATGCGATCGCCCACGGCGATGGTGTAAGCCTGCTGACCGCGATTCCAGCATGAGATCATCAACGGGCCCTGATAATCGGCATCGATCACTCCGACCAGGTTGCCCATGACCAGGCCGTGCTTGTGGCCCAGCCCCGAGCGCGGCACGATCAGGGCGCACCAGCCCGGGTCGCCGATATGGATCGCGATGCCGCTGGGGATCAGGGCACTCTCGCCGGGCTGCAGGGTCAACGGCTCGTCCAGCGCAGCCCGCAGATCCATCCCGGCGCTGCCGGGCGTGGCGGCCTGCGGCAATGCAATGCTGTCGCCGAGACGGGCATCGAGAATCTTCAGCTCGACCTCGATCATCGGCGACTGGCCCGGTAGCGCTCGGCCACATGGGCAATCAGCTGCTGTGCCAGTTCCGGTTTGGCTACCCGCGGCAATTCGATGGTGCCGCCGTCCCAGTAAAGGCTCAGCGCATTGTCGGCAGCCTCGAAGCCGAGGCCATCGCCCACCTGATTGGCCGCGATCATGTCCAGTCCCTTGCGACGCAGCTTGTCCTGCGCGTAGCCGGCCACGTCGTGCGTCTCGGCCGCAAAACCGACCAGGAAAGGATGCACGGGCTGGGCCGACAGGCAGGCCAAGATATCGGGGTTCTCACTCAGCTGCAGAACCAATTCGGCACCATCGCGCTTCTTGAGTTTTTTCGCGGACACCTCACGCGGGCGGTAATCGCCGACCGCCGCCGCACCAATGTAGATGTCCGCCTGCGTGGCGGCGGCAAGCACCGCTTCATGCATCTGTGCCGCACTGCGCACATCGACGCGCCGCACGATACCTCCGGGGGTGGGCAGGCTCACCGGTCCGGCGATCACGGTCACCGCGGCACCGGCTTGCGCGGCCGCCTCGGCGACCGCAAAACCCATCCGGCCTGAACTGCGATTGCCGATGAAACGCACCGGGTCGATGTCTTCGAAGGTCGGCCCGGCACTGACCACGACGCGCAAGCCCTCCAGCACGCGATTGTCGAACGATGCCGCCAGGGCATCGCGCAGCTCCAGCGCCTCGAGCATGCGGCCGGCACCGATATCCCCGCACGCCTGTTCGCCGGACGCCGGCCCGAGCACCCGTGCACCGCGCTGACGCAGCGTTGCAAGATTCGCCTGCACGGATGCATGTGCCCACATCTGCTGATTCATCGCCGGCGCCAGATACAGCGGCGCGGCGCTGGCCAGACACAGCGTGGTGAGCAGATCGTCGGCCAGCCCGTGAGCCAGCCGCGCCAGCAGATCGGCGCTGGCGGGCGCGACGAGTATGCGTTCGGCCCAGCGCGCCAGTTCGATATGACCCATCGCCGCCTCGGCCTGCGCGTCCCACAGGCTGATCCGCACGTCCTGACCGGACAGCGCCTGGAAGGTGACCGGGCTGACGAAACGGGTGGCTCCTTCGGTCATCACCACGCGGACCTGGGCATCCAGGTCGCGCAGGCGGCGAACCAGTTCACAGGACTTGTAGGCGGCAATGCCACCCGACACTCCCAGCAAGATACGGCGTTGCGCAAGACTCATGTAAGGCAGGCCTGACAATCGGGCAGACGTCTAGCTTACCGGATTCATTCGCTTCGGCCGCTGCCCGCATCACATCCGTGCAGGCAGCCTGTGGGCATGAGCATCCGCGACTGGCCCGAAGGCGAACGTCCCCGTGAAAAACTGCTGGCCAGCGGCAGTGCCGCACTGTCCGATGCCGAGCTGCTGGCCGTGCTGCTGGGCAGCGGCAGCCGCGGCAAGGACGCGATCGCGCTGGGGCGTGAGCTGCTGCACGCCGCCGGCAGCCTCGGCGCACTGCTGGGCCGGCCTGAACAGTTGATTCGTGCTGGCGGCCTGGGCCCCGCCAAGCGGGCGCGGATCGCTGCCGCACTGGAGCTGGCCCGACGCAGTCTGGCCGAGGAACTGCAGCAGCGACAGAGCCTGGGCAACCCCCGCGACAGCGGCGATTACCTGCGCGCACGCCTGCGTCACCTGCCCTACGAGGTCTTCGGCTGCCTGTACCTGGACAATCGCCACCGCGTACTGGCGTTCGAGGAACTGTTCCGCGGCACCGTCGACGGCGCCAGCGTGCATCCGCGCGAAGTGGTGCGGGCATGCCTGCAACACAATGCCTGCGCCGTGATCTTTGCGCATAACCATCCTTCGGGGGTCGCCGAACCCAGTGCCGCCGATCGGGCGATAACCCATGAATTGCGCGACGCATTGCAGCTGGTCGGGGTGCGCGTACTCGATCACCTGGTGATCGGCAGCGGCGAGCCGGTGTCGATGGCGGCCCGCGGCCTGCTCTGATCCTAGGAGCCCAGCCGACCAAAGCCCGACAGGCTCCTGGCTCGCTGCCAACCGACGCGGGTCCGACTCGCATCGACTGGCGCACCATCGGGTAGGGAGCCGGAATCCTCCGGCCCCCTCCCACACCACCGTACGTGCGGTTCCGCATACGGCGGTTCACGAGTGACGCTGAAGATACCGGCTGGTATCGATCATTGAGACCAGCCTCAGCCGGTCGAAGAAGGC
>DATKVA010000150.1:0-41669 GCA_035530315.1 Rhodanobacter sp.
CAGGCGATGGACGAGCGCACGCCGCTGCTGGAGCGGCTGAAGTTCCTGCTGATCTTCTCGCGCAACATGGACGAGTTCTTCGAGATCCGCGTGGCCGGCCTGAAGGGACAGGTCGCGCTGGATCATGAGTTGATCGGTCCGGACGGCATCGCGCCACGCCGCGTACTGGCCGAGATCAGCGAGATCGCGCATCGGCAGGTCGAACGCCAGTACGCGATTCTCAATGAGCACATGCTGCCGCAGCTGGCCGGGCACGGCATCCGCAGCATCCTGCGCACGGAATGGACGCACAAACAGAAGTTGTGGGTGCGCCGCTATTTCCGCGAGGAGGTGGCGCCGCTGGTGACCCCGATCGGGCTCGATCCGACCCACCCGTTTCCGCTGCTGGTCAACAAGAGCCTCAACTTCATCGTGCAGTTGGAGGGCATCGACGCCTTCGGGCGCGACTCCGGGCTGGCGATCGTGCCAGCCCCGCGCGTGCTGCCGCGACTGATCCGCCTGCCCGGGGAAGTCTGCGAAGGCGGCGACAATTACGTGCTGCTGTCCTCGGTCCTGCATGCCCACGCGGAAGAGCTTTTCCCCGGCATGCAGGTGCTCGGCTGCTACCAGTTCCGGTTGACCCGCAATGCCGATCTTTCGCTGGATCCGGAGGACGTCGAGGACTTGGCGCTGGCGCTGCGTGGCGAGCTGTATTCGCGCCGTTTCGGCGACGCGGTGCGGCTGGAGGTGGCCGACAACTGCCCGAAGGAGCTGGCCGGTTACCTGCTCAGGCAGTTCGGCCTGGACGAGTCCGAGCTGTACGAGGTGAACGGACCGGTCAATCTGGCACGCCTTTTCACCATCGCCAGCAACGTCAGTTATCCGCAGCTGCAATACCCGCCATTCACGCCGGTGCTGCCCAAGGCGCTCAAGTTCGCCGAGGATCTGTTCCAGGTGCTCGGCAAGCAGGATGTGCTGCTGTTGCACCCGTACGAATCGTTTTCGCCGGTGGTCGACCTGCTGCGCCAGGCGTCCAAGGATCCGCAGGTGCTGGCGATCAAGCAGACGCTGTACCGCACCGGTGCGAAATCCGAGATGGTCGATCTGCTGGTCGACGCCGCGCGCGCCGGCAAGGAAGTGACCGCCGTCGTCGAACTGCGTGCGCGTTTCGACGAAGAGGACAATCTGCTGCTCGCATCGCGCCTGCAGCAGGCCGGCGCGATGGTGATCTACGGCGTGGTCGGCATCAAGACGCATGCCAAGCTGATGCTGATCCAGCGCCGCGAAGGCAGCAAACTGGTGCGCTACGCACACCTGGGCACCGGCAACTACCACACCGGCAATGCACGGCTGTACACCGATTACAGCCTGCTCACCTCCGACACTGCATTGTGCGAGGACGTGCACAAGCTGTTCAGCCAGCTTACCGGCATGGGCAAGGTGCAGCACATGAGGAAGCTGCTGCATGCGCCGTTCACGCTGAAGAAAACCCTGCTCGAACTCATCGCGCAGGAGGCCGCCCACGCCGCGGCCGGCAAGCCGGCACAGATCATCATCAAGGTCAACGCGCTGAACGAGCCGAAAATCATGCGCGAGCTGTACAAGGCCAGTGTCGCCGGGGTGTCGATCGACCTGATCGTGCGCGGCGTGTGCTGCCTGCGCCCCGGCGTGGCCGGGGTGTCGCAGAACATCCGGGTGCGTTCGATCATCGACCGCTTCCTGGAGCACAGCCGCATCTACTGGTTCGCCAATGACGGCGAGCCGAAGCTGTATCTGTCCAGTGCCGACATGATGGAACGCAACCTGGATCGGCGCGTCGAAACCGCGTTCCCGATCGAGAACAGGAAATTGCAGCAGCGCGTACGCGACGTGCTGGGGCTTTACCTCGCCGACAACACCAGCGCATCGTTGCTGCAACCGGATGGCCGGTACCTGCGCCCATCGGTGGTCCGTGGCGAAGCTGCCCGCAACGTGCAGACCGAACTGCTGGAGACGCTGTGCGGCGGTAGCGACGGCGTCGATCAGGGCCGCTGAAAGGGGCGATGCAACGGTCGTCGCGGCGCCTGCTCGACGAGCGCAACTGGCGCTGTCGTATGGCCAAAGAGAAACCGCGCCGTAGTGCGGTTTCCGGGGTATTGCGTGACACTGGTGAAACATTCCGTGGTGGGCGGAAGTCCCTATAACATCCGCTTGGAAGCCATGTACTGCTTAGGTTTCGGCAGATGACGATTTTCAGTTACCGCCAAAGTTACCGCCAACATGGCGCGACGCCTTCGAAGATCTTGTCGGGTTCTCGGCACTAGGTTAGTTGCCGTCTGCCGCCCGCGTGCATCATTTCCTCTTGGGGTTCAGTTCTGCGGCGTCGAACGTTAGACCGGGAACTGATGCGGGTGCGTGAGTCAGTGAGAGGCTATCAACTACGCAGATGAGGCCGGGGCGCATTTCGGGATCAGCAGGACCTTTGCCAATGTTTGAAGGCGAAATACCAAAATTGACGCCGAATACCCACTGGCCCTCGTGAATACCTTGGTGCTTGAAGAGGGCGGTCATGATCTCTTTGGGGTTGAAGTTATAGGCAGCTGGATCAGCCATTGAGAAGTCTCGTCGACAAGGTTAAGGGGGCGGTGGCACTAGAGATCGGTTGAATTGGCTTGTCTAAGAATCTGACACTTGCGTTGTTGGTGCTGTGCTGCAAGTTCTGCAGCACCACGGCCGAATAAAATCCATCGTGGCTTAACATCATGGCTGCCTGCGCCATCAGTGCAGGGCGAATCCCTTCGAGGAGTCTGTCCGCCACTGACTTGGCACCAGTAAAGGTGGCCAAAGCGTTGGTCAGAAATTGGTTGATGCTCACACCGTCGGTCGCAGCCATCTCCGCGACGCGCTTGTGAAGGCCACGA
This sequence comes from Rhodanobacter sp., assembly GCA_035530315.1. Classification (GTDB taxonomy): domain Bacteria; phylum Pseudomonadota; class Gammaproteobacteria; order Xanthomonadales; family Rhodanobacteraceae; genus Rhodanobacter. The sequence goes on from DATKVA010000150.1 coordinate 2,880, forward strand.
GGGATACGAAGAGCGAGCTTTCCGCTGTAGCCGTAGAGCGCAATTGGTTCGGGGACCGACTGTTTTAGCGCAAGCTGCGCCTCGATCCACGAGAGAGCAGCGGCTTCGAGGTTTGCTAGGGCCTCGTTTGGTGAGTCACCGTCGGCGATGCACCCGGAAAATTCTTGGATCGTCGCAGTGTAGCCGCCAGACTCATCGGGGGTTAATCGACGAGCGTAGGGGCGAGACAGCAGGCTTTTCGCCCGTTCCATCAATGGATCTGCTTGTGCAGCTAGAACTTTTCGACGGGTCATTTGTTGTTGTCCACCAAGAACAGCTCCCATTCGTCTACATCGCTGAGGAGGGCTTCCACAATACTTAGCACGGTTCCGCGTTTCATATCGCCAGGGTGTTTCGGGATCGACAGAGGCGGCGACAACTCTGGTGCATCTTCCCTCACGTACGTCGGCTCCTTGCCGCGCTTGCTCCTTGTACGGCCAAGCTTTTCAGCTAGCGAGACGAGGACCTTGTACCGAATTCCGTTGGGCGACTCTTGGATTTGTTCCAAGTCTGCCCTGATCTTTTTCAGCTTACGAGGAGTCATGATACCACCGGTGATATCGTCGGATGCAATGGAGTCCTGCCGGCTGCAATCGAGCCCGAACGGTATCATGGGCCCGGGAGACGGGTGCAATTTGGTCACGGATGCGTTAGTACGCTGTTTTTCGTGCCATGAAACTGGCTCCGGAGCCATCCGCACGCTTTGATAGGGTGTGGATGCCATCGCCGTCAGGGTGCGCCGATCTGACGCGCGCGCCGACCTAACGCCAGAAGCGACGCCATTTCGCTCTCGGGACGGAGTGCTTGTGGCTGAATGGCGGTTTGTGCGGTCGAGGATATCCGTTGGCGGCGGATACAGTCGCAGGGTCTGATTCTTACCGACGCTCGAATCAGGCGCGGCCGCTTTGGGACGTCAAGTCTCGATGATGTGCGCTCAGCGCGTGCGGGTCATGGAATTATCCTGCGCAAGCCGAAATCCATAGGCTAAACCGCTTTTATTCGTACCGCTGCAGGCGCCCGATCAGGCGCAGCAAGTATCCGTTTTCCCGCTCGGCCAGCTCGGCATCACGCTCGGCGTAGCGCTCGAACGTACGCCAGTGCATCCGCTTGGGCTTCCACGGCTCGCCGAACAGGTCGCTGATGTTGTCGCCCAGCTTGCGGCGGATCGCCCACCGTTGGTCGATGATGCGATCACTGCCGCTCACGCGCTGGCTGGCGTATGTGGGCAGGGGACGGATGGCGGTACGGCTGCAGAATTGTTCGATGCTGCCGAACTTGTACAGCTTCAACACGCGCCGCTGGGTGTAGGGGCAGTGCATGTACCAACGCCGGCCACCGTACTGCAGGGGCAGGATGACAGGCAGATGTTGCAGGTCACCTGCTGCGGCTCGCGGTCAGGTGTCCAGGTGTAGGAAAGCCGCAATTCGCCGCTGTCAGCGGTCAGGCTGGCGCTGTAGCCGATGCTTGCCACCCGTTCACCGTCGCGGCTCCATTGCCAGCTGCCGGACGTGGTGGCGCCAGCGCGCAGGGCGCCGGCCTTGAACAGGCTGCCCACGTTCAACGACAGCGCGGATTCGATATGCGGGCGCCAGCCGCCGGAACCGCTCATGCCTGCGCTGCCTTCCGCTTGCCGGGGCGTTTGCCGGATGCCGACTGCAGCCCCGTGAGCTTGTTGTACAGCTCGAACAGGTAGGAGACGCGGGTAGCGTCATCCTTGCCGCTTCGATAGACGTAGGCGGCGTCTACGGCCTTGTCCAGCGCCCGGTGGGCGTCCTGCAGGTCGGTCGGCATGCTGTCGGGGTCGTACAGGTCGGCGAGCGTGGCGCTGGGGTGGGCAGCGCGGGCGGTCAGCACTGTTTGGGCAGCCTGCGCCACTGCAACGCGCTTTTCCTCGGGTACGTCTTGCGGCCACGGGAAATTGTTGTAGACGATGTGCACTGAATAGCGATAGCGACTTTCCAACCTTCCCGCGACCGTGCGCATCCATGCGTTATGCATCGTGCTCGACAGAATGCCGAAGTGGTATGCCGTGGCATGCGGCACGATGAAAAGCAAATCACTGGCAAGCGTGTGAGGCTTGAAATAGCCAACTGGAATGAAGTTTCGCCGTTCTGAGGATACCTTTGGAATGACTAGGTACTCTTGATCCGGCATGAATTCGACATGGAACCGGCGTGGAGTCTCGGCCAGTTTGCGGGTGGGCGCGCTCTTACTCGCCGCGCGCACATGCCGCACGGCTGCCACACGCTCCATTGCAAGCGGCAGCGCCTTCAAGGCGGCCGGCTCGGCATCGCCTACCCACAAGCACCAGCGTTCGTAACCGTTCAAAAACTCATCGGCGCCCAGCCAGCGCCGGAAATACGGCTGCGCGCCCGGTTCACGCTGCAGGAACTCCGCCATTTCCTCAGGTGTGAAAAGGTAGTGCCCACCGTCAATCGGCTTGTTGCCGATACCCATGCCCGGCACGTCGCAAAGCGTTTTCCCGCGTCGCTGCAGCACCACGTCCGGCGCGTCGGTCAGATACGGATTGATGTTCTTTGCCGGCACCGCGGTCGGCTCGCCCTTGATGCCGTCGCTGTAGACGTACAGCGTGCGCTTGGCTGGCTGTTGCAGACCAAAGCCAACAATGACGCAGTGAACCGCCGCGACGCCCTTGCCTTCGTTGCTCCATTGAAAGGTGCGATGCGCAAAGCGGATCGTGATGCCGTGCCCCAGCAGCCACGGCCACAGCACACCGGCCTGTTCGCCTTGGGTGATGCTGTTGGTGGACACAAAGGCAACTTTTACCGCAGGGCTTTGCGCGATGTAGGCGGCAGCCTTCACGTACCACGCGGCCACGTAGTCCAGCAGGCCGCCGCTATTGAGCGGGGCGAAGATCGGTGCCACGTCGGCGCGTTGCCCGTCGCTCATGTACTTGGCGCCCACGAACGGTGGATTGCCCAGCACATAACTGCATTCTGCTGGCGCCAGCACGGTACGCCAGTCGGTCTGCAGGGCATTGGCGCAAACGATGGTCGGCGCGGTCACCAGCGGCACGGTGGGGCGCGTGGTGCCGAAGCGCTCGGCCGCTTCCAGGTTCATCTGGTGATCGGTGATCCACAGTGCGACGCGGGCAATGTGCGCCGCCGCGTCGTCGATCTCGATACCGTAGAACTGGTGGACATTCACCCGGCACAAGGTGGACACGTCCAGCACGCCGCGCTGTTCGCCCCACAGCTCGGCAATCACCTCCATTTCCAGCCGGCGCAGATCGCGGAAGGCAATCACAAGGAAATTGCCGCAGCCGCAGGCCGGGTCGAAAAAGGTCAAGGTGGGCAGCTTGTCGTACAGGGCGCGCAGCGTGGCCTTGGTACGCTTGGCGGCGTGCAGCTCCGCGCGCAGGTCATCCATGCACAGCGGATTGATGACGCGCAGAATGTTCCGCTCGCTGGTGTAGTGCGCGCCCAACTCGCGCCGGGTGGCCTGCCGCTTGTCGGTGGGGTGCTGTTGCTCCAGCACGCCTTGGAACATGGCGCCGAAGATCGCCGGGGAGATGCCGCTCCAGTCCAGCTCGGAACTTTCCAGCAGCAGCTGGCGCAGATCGTGGTTGAACGCGGGGATGCGCGACTGTTCCGCGAACAGGCTGCCGTTGATGTACTCGAACGCGGCCAGGTCTTCGTCCAGGCTGTACTGGCGTACATCGCGCGAGGTATCGAGTACCTGAAACAGCTCCGCCAGCATGCTGCCCAGATCTTTGCCATCCTCACGGCTGCGCTGCACCAGCCGGGTGAACTGGCTGTTTTCGCCAAAGATGCCGGTGTCATCGGCAAAGAAGCAAAACAGCAGCCGCGTCATGAACACTTCCAGATCGTGCCCGATGAATCGCACGTCCAGCAGCGCTTGGTGCAGCTTGGAAACCTGATACGCCGCCTTGCGGTCGATCTTGGATTCCTCGGCTATCTCGCCCGCCGCATCCTCCACCAGAAACGCGAACCAGTCGGCGCGCTTGGGCAGTTCCTTCAAGCTGCATTCGTGGGTGGCGTCGGTGCGCAGGTCGGTCAGGCGGAAGCGGGCGAAGTCCGAAGTGATGATGTAGCGCGGTCGCTCGGCATCGCTCAGCGCCATGAAGTATTCGCTGGCCTGCGCGAACGCGGCATCCAAGTCCCTGCCCCGGCTCTTGTGTTCCACGATCAGCTTGCCGGGGATGAAGCTGTCGATGAAACCGCGCCCGCCGTCCAGCTTGGACACGGCCTTTTCGTAGATCGTCGCGGATTCGGGGCGGATGCCGAAGCACTCATAGAAGCGCGCCCAGAACAGCTTGGCGTCGGCGTTCTCCCGCACCGTGTGCTGCCATTCTTTGGCGAAGGCGGAAAGGCGGCGGCGGATCTCGTTCCGTGTCGTTGCGACCATGCGTGCGGGTGCCTGTCGTGGATGGCTCGATTATGCGTGCTGGGGCGTGCGTGGCAAACAGCGGGCGATCAAGAGCGGTGCAGCAACAAGCATGGTGCTTGGTAGATATATAAAAAGGTGTACGGATTCCGTAGCAGGGACATGGAGCAAAACGGCCATTTTAGGTACGGATTCCGTAGCTAACCGGCTGGCGCTTTCGGTGCTTAGGTACGGATTCCGTAGCGAGCGTGACGGAATCCGTACTGGCCTTCCTGTTTTTCTTGGGCCGCTTGAACCGCGCAGCCACCGGCACGCGCCAGTTCCCCGGCGCAACGGATGTTGCCGCGCAATCCAGCTTGCCGCCGCATTCGTCGATCGCATGCCAAGTCAGGGCGTAGAGGCTGGCCGCGTGCAAGCCGCCTTGTCGGGTCTGCACAATCATCCCGCAATGGCGCAGCTCTAGCAGCGCGTAGAAGACCGTTTCCGGGCTACTCCATCCCTTGGGCTTCAGGATCGACATGGACGCGCACAGATCGCCGTTGTTGCAGCCTCGATACTGTCGGGCCAGGTCGCATAGCAGCTTGATGGCAGGGCCGCCACACGCTCGCCAATTTGCGCTGTCCTGCACAGCGTGTGGTATCGCCGAAAAGCTGCCGAGTTCGGCGCGCCCCTTGTTCCGCAGTCTGCCTCTGCGGGATTTTATCGCCGCCACTTCAAGCTGGCTCCAAATGGCGTTGCGCTAAGCAGTCGCGCAGAGTGTTCATGCCGCACCTGCCTCGCCGGGATCGCCGACCATGACATGCTGAAATGCGGCGAGGTCGGCGCGGTGGTAGCGCACCATGCGGGCGCCGATCTTGCGGTAACGCGGGCCTTTGCGCAGGGCGCGCCAGTTGCGCAGGGTGCGGACGGCAGTGGACAGGATCGCGGCGGCTTCGTGTTCGTCCACAAGCTCGCCGGGGGAAGGCAGGGTAACGGTTGGCATTGCAGCATCCTCAGTGGTGCCCGCGTGTGTTGCGGGGTTGCTGGGGATGTTGGCGCCGCAACGTGATGCTTAAAACACGCCAGCTAGCACGTAGGGTTGTCAGCTAGCAGGCAACCTACTTCCGTATTTCAACCGCCCACACCTTGCACCAGCGTGCGACCGTTTTCGTGTCGACAATGATGGGGTATTGATCCAATACGAACCGATGGAAAGCCGCGCCGGATTTGTGCAAAGTCTTGCCCGCTTGCCAATCGAGCCAAAGCTTGAACACGTCACTCTTCACGGCCTGTTTTGGATCGTTCGCGAGCTTTGCTGTTGCACCGTGGGTCTTTGCGTCAAGTACACGAAAGAGCATTTCGGCCAGCGCTGCTGAAAGCGTAGCAAAATATTCCTCGTCTCGTTCAGATATTTTATTGAGAGCCCACCTGTAGGCAAAAAGTCTAGCGAGCTGTGTCTTATCTTGGCGCATCGCCAATTCAAAAACGAGCTTCTCCTTATGCCTCAGACGTTCATGAAATGCCTTCTGAAAGGCTGGATTCTCAGAAGCGCCCCGCTGACGTTGCCTCATCACTTTTCGACTTTCTGCGACTCTTAATTCATCTAGAGTCAGTTTGAAGGAGTCGTATTTACCCACGCGCACACCTCAGCGCCTTCCGATGGGTGTCGCGCCAGCCGGGGAAGGTGCCCGGCGTTCGCCCCGTCGGGGGCTAGGCACGATGTAAAAGAGTCAGCCCGCCTTGCGCTTGATCGGCACTACCTTGCCGGGTGCCACGCGCAAGCCGTCCAGATACTCGGCCCACGTATCCATCATCTTCCGGCGCTGTGGCAGGAATGACGTGCGGTTGTAGGCGCGTCCATTTGCATCCTTCACCGCATGCGCTAGCTGGTGTTCGATGATGTCCACGCGAAAGCCCAGCACTTCATCGAGAATGGTGCGAGCGATGGCGCGGAAGCCGTGGGCGGTCATGGTGTCTTTGTCATAGCCCATGCGGCGCAAGGCAGCATTCACGGCCATATTGCTCAGTGGGCGTTTGTCGGTGCGGGCGCCGGGGAACACATAGCGGCCAGCGCCGGTCAGCGGGTACAGGTCGCGCAGGATCGCCACAGCTTGCGGTGCCAGCGGTACAAGGTGGGGCAGGCGCAGTTTCATCCGTTCGGCGGGGATATTCCACTCGCCGGCATCAAGGTCGATTTCCGCCCATTCTGCCTCGCGCAGTTCGCCCGGTCGGGTGAACACCAGCGGCGACAGTTTCAGGATCGCGGCCAGCGTGTAGGAGCCGGTGAAGCCATCCATCGCGCGCAGCAGCTCGCCAACCTTTTCCGGTTCGGTGATGCTGGCGTAGTGCTGGGGCTTCCACGGGGTCAGTGCGCCGCGCAGGTCGCGTGTCACGTCGCCTTTGGCGCGGCCGGTGGCGACGGCGTAGCGGAATACCTGCCCGCAGTTCTGGTGCACGCGGTGAGCGGTTTCCACGGCGTTGCGTGACTCGACCCGACGCAGCACGGCCAGCACGTCCGGTGCCTCAAGCGTGCCGATGTTCCTGCTGCCGATCCACGGGAACACATCACGTTCAAGTCGGCGGATTACCTTGTCGGCGTGGCTGGGTGCCCACTTAGGCGCATGCCTTGCGAACCACTCGCGCGCCACGGCCTCGAACGTATCGACATCGGCGGCACGGGTTGCCTTGCGCTGGTCGCCGGGGTCAATGCCGTCTGCGAGCTGCTTGCGGGCTTCCTCGCGGCGGTCGCGTGCCTTGCGCAGGCTCACATCGGGGAAGGTGCCCAGCGACAGCGTGTTGCGCTTGCGGGTGTCGGGACGCCGGTAGTCAAAACGCCACCATCGGGCGCCGTCCGGCTTCACCAGCAGGTACATGCCGCGTTCGTCGGCGAGCTTGTACGGCTTCGCTTGCGGCTTGGCGTTCGACACGGCGGAAGGGGTCAGCATGACGGTAACCGTTGCGGCCTGTTTCAGGCTCCCGCCAAAGTTACCGCCAAACTTGGGTGACAACAAGGGAGACCGGGGGAGTCTTCCGGTACGTCAGACAAAGAAAAACCCCGCCGTAGCGGGGTTTCCTGGGTATTGCGTGACACTGATGAAACATTCCGTGGTGGAGCGGAAGGGGATCGAACCCTCGACCTCTGCATTGCGAACGCAGCGCTCTCCCGGCTGAGCTACCGCCCCACGTGAGCGGCGAATGTTAGCAGCGTGCGTGGTGTTCGCCAAGACCTGATGCCGGTGGTGGCGGGCTGGCGTGCGTGAACTGTGCCGGTGGGGTGGTTCAACCGGGCAGCAGCCTGACGAGGCCATCATGCAATACCTCACGGCGCCAGCCATCGAGCAGCTCGGGCCACTCGGCGGTGACGACATATTCCTCCAGTGCCTTGCGCGGGCACAGCAGGCCGGGCGGCAGGTCGAGATGGGCGGCGAGGCTGTCGACGTGCTGTTTCATCGCACCCAGTGCTTTCTTCGCTTCGCCTTGCGGGTGCCCCGGGATACGGGCAGTGCTGGCGATCTCGTCGTCCGTGAGCGGTTCGGCCAGAAGTCCGAACAGTTCGCTGCGCGGCGCCGAGCGCAAGGCGCGCTGGCCGCGGCTGCGTTGTTCGAGTTCGCCCAGACTGGCGGGCCGCTGCTGGGCGAAACTCATCGCCAAGGTGTCGTCCATCAACCAGGGACGCGGTACGTCGAGCTGGCGTGCGCTGCGGTCGCGCCACAGCAGCAGGCGGCGCAACAGGGCCTGTTGTTCGGCTGGCCATTCGGCGGCGGCGCGCATGCTGCGTTGTGGCTGCAGGTCGCCGTCGCGTTGGCTGGCACGGCGCTTCAGGCGTTCGCAATCCTGGGCATGCCAGTCGCTGCGGTCGCGTTGCTGCAGGCGCCGGGTGAGCTGCTCGTGGATGGTTTTCAGATACGCCACATCCAGCGCAGCGTAGCTGCATTGCGACGCGGTAAGCGGGCGTTGCAGCCAGTCCGAGCGGGTCTCGCCCTTGTCCAGTTCCACGCCGGCCAGCTCGGCAACCAACGCGCGATAGCTGATCCCAAGCCCGAGGCCGACAAAAGCGCCGGCGATCTGCGTGTCGAACAGTTGCCGCGGGCCGTCCGGCAGCAGCGGTGCGAGGGTTTCCAGATCCTCGCTGGCGCTGTGCATCACGGTAACGGTCGGGCCGGTGCCGAGCAGGGGTTGCAGCGCATCGCTGATTTCGAAGGCGAGCGGATCGATCAATGCGTTGCGGCCGTTCCAGCCCAGTTGCAGCAGCGCCAACTGCGGATAGAACGTATTGCGCCGCATGAATTCGGTGTCGAGACCGATCGCGGTCCCGGGGGGCAGTGCGGCCAGCCATGCCTGCAGTGCATCGCGGTGATCGATCCAGTCGGCGGCGGCCTTGTCGGGCAGGAGCATCGGTATTCCTTTTGGATGCAGGGCATGGATTGCCCTGCCGGCGGTTTGTGCCTATGGTGAGCAGCGCACGATAACAGGCCAACCGAAGGACGCCCATCCATGCCAAGCAATCCATTCCTGCCCAATCAGCGTGCTCTGGGTGGGGCGCTGGGTATCATCGTGTTGGGACTCGCGCTGACTTATCACTTCTTTCCACGGCTGTTTCATGTGAATCCCGCGCAGGCGCCGCGACGTTCGCTCCCGATCGGCGGCCCGATGCTCGAAAGCAGCTTGCCGCCCGGACACGTCCCGGCGACCTCCGAGATCAACGCCGGTCCACCGTTGATGCTGGCGCCGACCACGGTGATCCTGGCGCACAGCCGCAAGAACACCGACCTTCCCACGCAGTTGAGTGCGGATACACCTGCCGTGAAGGCACTGCTGCTGCGTGCGAGTAAGGCTTTGCATGCTGGTCGGCTGGTCGGCGACAAGGACAGCGCCGCCACACTGTTTGCGCAGGCGCTGCACGACAAGCCCGACAGCCGCAGCGCCGCCCAGGGGCTGTTCGATGTGCGCGCACGGCTGGTGGCGCAGATCGATCACGACATTGCCGTCGGCGATGCCGATGCGGCCGGGGATCTGCTCGATGCGCTGCGCACGTTGCCGAATGCGGCCGAGGACGTGGCGCAACTGGAGGCGAACCTGAAGACCCTGGCCAGGGTAAGGCCGATGTTGGCGAAAGCCGCCGGTTTGCTGGCGCAGGGCAAGGCGGACAGCCCCAGCGGCAACTGTGCGTTGGACCTTTACCGCGAGGTGCAAAAGCTCGATCCGCAAAATGCGGTCGCCGAGCAGGGAATTTTCCAGGTGCAGCGCGCGGTGCTCGACCGGGCGCTGGCGGCGGTGGCGGAAAATGATTTCGCCGGTGCGGACAAGGCCCTGGCGGAAGCGCATGCGATCCGCCCCGGTTCGCAGCAAATGCAGGATATGCGCGCGCGCGTCGACCAGATGCGCCGGCAACGTGCGAACGGAATCCTTGCGCAGGCGCGATCGGCGCTGGATGCAGGCAATATCGCGATGGCCACGAAATTGGCGGCCCAGGCTCGGGGCATCAGCCCCGACCTTGGCGGCCTCGCCGATTTCCAGGAGCGGCTGACCAATGCTCGCTTGTACGCGAGCTTCAAACCCGGCCAGCTGTTCAGCGACCGCTATGTCGACCTGCCCGGCAAGACGCCGACGATGGTGGTGATCCCGACCGGCAGCTTCCAGATGGGTGCTGCGAACGGCGAGAGCGGCCGCAACGACGCGGAAGTACCGCAACACACCGTCACCATCGACATGGGCTTTGCGATGGCGCGCAGTGCGATAACCGTCGGCCAGTTCCGCGAGTTCGTGCGCGCCAGCGGCTATGTGCCCGATTCCGTCAAGCTCGGCGGCGCCAGCGTGTACGACGAGCGCAGCGGCGGCATGCGCGACGACGCCCGGGCGACCTGGCAGGACGATTACGCGGGGCATCGTGCGGGCGACAACCTGCCGGTGGTCAACGTATCCTGGAACGATGCCAAAGCCTATGCCGATTGGCTCAGTCAGCGCACCGGCAAGGTCTATCGGCTGCCCAGCGAAGCGGAGTTCGAATATGCCCTGCGTGGCGGCACCAGCACCCGCTACTGGTGGGGCAATGGCGAGCCCACAAGCAAGGTGGAAAACGTCACCGGCGGCGGCGACCGCTCGCCGAGCGGCCGACGCTGGAGCCACGCCTTCCGCCGATACAGCGACGGCTATTGGGGGCCGGCACCGGTCATGAGTTTTGCCCCCAACCCTTTCGGCCTGTACGACATCGACGGCAATGTCTCCGAATGGGTACAGGACTGCTGGCACGACAATTACATCCGTGCCCCGAACGACGGCAGTGCATGGCTGAACCCGGGCTGCAGCGCGCACGTTTTGCGTGGCGGCTCGTGGGGCAGCTCTCCGGAACAGGTGCGCTCGGCGTACCGCCAGGGCGCCAATAGCGACGTGCGCAGCGGTCGCGTCGGTTTCCGCGTCGTGCGCGAGTTGTAGGGGCCGTGCTTCAGGAAATGAAAACCCCGCGCGCGGCGGGGTTTTCAACTGGTACCGGTGAGAGGACTCGAACCTCCACTGTGTCACCACAAGCGGATTTTGAGTCCGCCGCGTCTACCATTCCGCCACACCGGCATGTGAGCGGGGCATTATGCCGGGTTCGGCGCACGCGGTCGAGACCTGGAGTGCGCCCTGTGGGAGCGACTTCAGTCGCGATGCTCTTCCACCATGAAGCAAAAGCATCGCGGCTGAAGCCGCTCCTACAAAAGCCGCTCCCACGAGGGCATACGAGTACCAAGAACCGGGTGGCTCGAGATTCCCTTGGCGACGTGGCGGTCAGGCGGCTGACAGCCGGTTCAGGAATCCGCCGATCGCCCGGCTGTAGTTGGCGATGTCGACGAGGAACGCGTCGTGGCCCTGCGGCGAATCCAGCGCCACGAATTCCACCTCGGCGCCGGCCGCTTCCAGGCCTTCGGCGATCTGCTCCTGCTGCTGCAGCGGAAACAGGATATCGGTGCTGACGCCGATCACCATGGCCCGTTCGATATGGATGCGCTTGAGGCCTTCAAGTACGCTGCCGTGACCGTATTCGGCGATGTCGAACCAGTCGCTGGCGCGCGACAGGTAGAGATAGCAATTGGGGTCGAAGTTGCGCACGAAGCGTTGGGCGTGGCCTTCGAGGTAGGACTCGACCTGGAATTCGCGTCCGAACGGTTCGTCCTCGCGTTGCTCCGGATCGAGCCGGATGCGCGCAAAGCGGCCGTTCCATTCCATCGCCGAGCGATAGGTGATCACGCCCAGCTTGCGCGCGATGCTCATGCCGATGTCGGGGTAGTGGCTGCCGTCCTCGGCGTGGATGTCATAGTTGCCCTCGTTCCAGCGAGGGTCCAGCCGGATCGCCTCGCGCTGCAGCGAGCGGATCGCGATCGCGAACGGCTGCGCCTGCGGGGCGGTATCCACGCTGATGTGCGCGCGCACGCTGCCGGGGTGCAGCAACATGTAGGCCAGTGCGCTCATGCCGCCCATCGAGCAGCCGATCAGGCAGGCCAGTCGCGTGATGCCGAGGCTGCTGACCACGGCGTGCGCCGCGTTGGCGACATCCTCCAGCGCCAGCTCCGGAAAGCTCAGCCGATAGGCCTTGCCGGTGGCCGGATCGATCGAAGCGGGGCAGGTCGAGCCCTTGTCGCTGCCCAGCGAATTCACGCAGATCACGAACCAGCGCGAGGTGTCGATCGCCTTGCCCGGCCCGATCATCGCCTCCCACCAGCCCGGTGTCGGGTCGCCCGCACTGGAAGCCGCGTGCGCGCTGGGCGAAAGGCCGGTGAGGATCAGCACGGCGTTGTCGTGCGCGGGATTCGATTCGCCCCAGGTCTCGTAGGCGACGTGCGCACCGTGCAGCACGCCGCCTCGCTTCATGACAAACGGCGATGGCAGGGTCAGATAACGTCGCGCATCCGGACCCATCAACGCACCTTGTCGATGCGAATCTCGATCGGGGTCTTGCGGTCGACGGCGACGATGCCGGCATTGCCTTCAAGATCGCCAGGCTGCGCGGTCGGTTCGCCGCTGTGGCTGATCCGTGCGCCGACAAAAACCTTAGTCGCCGAGGAGAGCTTCAGCGCCGGCGTCATCGCCATGGCGTCGGACAGCGTAACGGTGACCGGCAGCTTGCTGGCGTCAAGTTTCGCGACGGCCAGCGGCATCGGCGGGCCATGCTCGGCACGGGCGAAGACGAACAAGGTATCTGCGGGACGCAGTTTGGCCTTCAGTGCCGGCGCCAGCGATACCTGTACTTCCAGCGTCGCGCCTTGCGGGGCTGTCGCGGCTGCAGCAGTGGATGCCTCTGCGGGTGCGCCGCTGGCGCGGGCATCGGCCTGGGTGATTTGCCCGGCGACCGCCTTGGCGACCTCCGAACCCGGTTCAAGCTGCTTCTGCAGCAGGCGCCAGGTGGCGGCTGCATCGCGGTAGTCGGTACGCTGGAAGTCGCTGACGCCGAGCAGCCACAATCCGCGTTGACTGTCCGGCTGCAACAGCACGGCTTGCTTGAGCAGTTTGCGTGCGCGCTCGCCGATAATGTGGTTCTTGCTCACCAGCGCATCGGTCTCGGCCCAGCCGACCATCGCGTCGGGGTTGTTGGCGTCGAGCTTCAGTATGTGGTCATAGGCATCGTGTGCATCGGCGGAGTGGTGCAGCATGGTGCTGGTCTGCGCCAGCAGCATCCAGGCCTGGATATCGTCCGGCTTCTCCGCCAGATGCGCGCGCAACTGGACGACCGCCTCCTGCATGGTGAGCGACTTTCCGACCTGGTGACCGACCCCGTTGAGTGCGGCCGGCGTGCCGACCAGCAGGTACAGGCTGGCGGTTGTCAGTGGCAATGCAAGAGCAATGATCAGGATCAGCGCGAAGGCGCTGCGCGGGTGACCTGAACGGCGCCCCTCGCGTATCAGTGGCAGCAACAAGGCGGCCAGCGCCACAGTGATCATCACTGCGGCGGCTATGTAAAAAGCGATTTTCACCAGTCATCCTCGTTATCGGTCGGTGCCTGCCCAGCCGGTACCTGGGCGGTGGTGCCGGCATCTCGGCTGCGCCTGCGGATGGCGATGACTACCACCGCAGCGCCAGCGAGCAGGATCAGCAGGGGGCCGAACCACAACAGCAGGGTGTCGGCTTGCAATGGCGGGTCGTACAGCACGAAATCGGAGTAGCGCGCGACCAGGTACTGCTTGATCTGCTTGTCGCTCCGGCCCTGCTGCATCTGCTGGAACACGTCCAGCCGAAGATCGCGGGCCAGCTCGGCGTTGGAGTCGGCAATCGTCTCGTTCTGGCAGACCAGACAGCGCAACTGGCTGGTGAGGTGCTGGAAACGCACTTTTTCGGCGCGGTTTTTGAACGGTAACGGCTGGATCGCCTGGCTGTGCGCCACGCCGGCGAACACGACCATCGCCACCAGCAGTAGCCGTAGGAGCGCGCTTGCGCGCGATGCTCTTGCTCTTCCACCATTGACAAGAGCATCGCGCGCGAGCGCGCTCCTACGATCGCGCGTACCGAAAAGCATCACGGGGACTCCTTCTGCAGTGCGGCGATCGCCGGCTTCAGCTCTTTGGTGATCACTTCGGGGGTGATCGGGCCGATGTGCTTGTAGCGGATCACGCCTTTGGCGTCGATCAGGAAGCTCTCCGGTGCGCCATACACACCGAAGTCGATCGCGGTGCGCCCGGGACGGTCGGCGACCACCATGCGGTAGGGGTTGCCGTGTTCACGCAGCCAGTTTTTCGCGTCGTCCGGGGCGTCCTTGTAATCGTAACCGAGCAGCATCACGCCGAGTTGCGAGCCTTCGGCCATCAGTGTCGGGTGTTCCTCGCCGCAGGCAAAGCACCAGCTGGCGAATACATTGAGCAGGTAGGGCTTGCCGAGCAGGCTTGCCTTGCTGACGGTCCGCGTGGGGTCGTCCAACAGGGGCAGGACGAACGCCGGCGCGGGCTTGTTGATCAGCGGCGAGGGCACCTCGTTCTGGTCATGCTGGGTATTCCACCAGATGCCGAAGCCGAACAGCCCCACCAGCAACAGGAATCCAAACAAGGGCAGCAATCGGCTCATGCGCGGGTTTCCTGTGCCAGCAGCCCGTCGGTGCGGGCGACTTCGTCGACGCCGCGCTTGATGCGGAAGCGCTTGTCGGCGGCGGCAGTGAAACCGCCCACCATCATCAGCAGGCCACCGCCCCAGATCCAGCGTATGAACGGCTTGTAATACAGACGCAGCGACCAAGCGCCCTGGATGTTGCCGGCATCCATCGGTTCACCCAATGCGACGTACAGATCGCGGCTGAAGCCGGCATCGATGGCCGATTCGGTCTGCACCTGCCCACGCAGGTAGGTACGCTTTTGCGGCAGCATCGTGCCGACCTTGTTGCCATTGCGGGTGACGACGACGATGCCCTGATCGGCAGTCCAGTTCGGTCCGGTGGTGCGATGCGCACCATCGAAGCGGAAATCATAGCCGCCGATGTGCTGGGTCTGGCCCGGTGCCATCCGTACGTCGCTGGTCACGCTGAGCGTTTCGCTGAGCAGCACGCCCATCACGAATACCGCCATGCCCAGATGTGCCAGCAGCATCCCGGCCAGTTCGGCCGGATAACGGCGGCCGCGCGGTGCCTCGCGCCAGCGCTTGTAGGCAAACAGCAGGGTACCGGCAGCGATCCACACCCCGGCGGCCACGCCGACGATGGCCTTGAGCTGGCCATCGACGAAGAACGCCGCGATGATTGCGCACGCCACCGCCGCGATGGTGATGCGCAGGAGCAGGCCCTTCAGCGGTGCGGCCTCGCCCTTGCCCCAGCGCAGGTACGGACCGAACGGCATCAGCACCACCACCGGCAGCATCAGCAGCGGAAACAGGAAACCGAAATACGGCGGGCCGACCGAGATCTTGCCCAGGTTCAGCGCGTCGCCGATCAGCGGGAACAGCGTGCCCAGCAGCACCATTGCCGATGCCACCGCGAACAACAGGTTGCCGATCAGCAGCACGGTCTCGCGCGACACCACGTTGAACGGCTTGCCACCTGCCACCTTGGGTGCGCGCAGCGCATACAACAGCAGCGAGCCGCCGACCACGATGGTCAGGAACGCCAGGATGAAGATGCCGCGACGCGGGTCGGAGGCGAAGGCGTGGACCGAGGTGAGCACGCCCGAACGCACCAGGAAGGTGCCCAGCAGACTCAGTGAGAACGCAAAGATCGACAGCAGGATCGTCCACGCGCGCAGGCTGCCGCGCTTCTCGGTGACCGCCTGCGCATGGATCAATGCCAGGCCGACCAGCCACGGCATGAAGCTGGCGTTTTCCACCGGATCCCAGAACCACCAGCCACCCCAGCCCAGCTCGGCATACGCCCACCAGCTGCCGGCGACGATACCGGCGGTGAGGAAGCCCCAGGCGGCATTCGTCCACGGCCGGGCCCAGCGCACCCATGCCTGTTCCATCTCGCCGCCAAGCAGCCCGGCGATCGAGAACGCGAAGGCCACCGAGAAGCCGACGTAACCCATGTACAGCACCGGCGGATGGAACGTCATGCCCGGGTCCTGCAGTACCGGGTTCAGATCCGCGCCATCGCCGGGCATCGGCAAGAGCCGTCCGAACGGGTCCGAGGTGAACAGGATGAAGGTGAGAAAACCCACCGCGACCAGTCCCATCACGGCCAGCACGCGGGCCGCGAATACCTCGGGCAGCTTCTGGCTGAACGCGGCCAATGCGACCGTCCATACATTCAGGATCAGGATCCACAGCAGCAGGGAGCCTTCATGCGCACCCCACACGGCGGCGATGCGGTAATACCAGGGCAGCTCCAGGTTCGAGTTGTCGGCGACATATCTCACCGAGAAATCGAAATGCAGGAATGCCCAGACCAGGATGCCGAATGCGATCGCCACGAACACCGCCTGGCCGGCTGCGGCTGGACGGGCGGTTGCCATCAGGGCGCGGTTGCCGCGCCAGGCGCCGATCAGCGGCAGCACACCCTGTGCCAGGGCCAGCAGCAGGGCGAGGATCAGTGCGAGTTGGCCGAGTTCCGGAGTCATGGCTGGATACCGCAGGGAACGGGAGACGGGGGACGGGAAACGGCTGGGTGCGATGCGACAAGCATGGTTGGGCTCCGGGTGGGCGAAAGGCGAACGGTCATGGCGGTCTCAGTGACTTCCCATTCCCTGTACCCCGTTCCCCGCTTCTTCGATCTTCTTTTGGGCATGCGCCTTGGCCATGGCGTCTTTGAGTTCTTTCGGCATGTAGGTTGCGTCGTGCTTGGCCAGCACTTCGGTGGCGACGAAGTGTGCCTTGTCCATGTGCCCGGTGGCGATCACCGACTGGTTGTCGCGGAAAAGGTCGGGCAGGATGCCGGTGTATTCGACCGGCATCGCACCGCCGGCGTCGATCACGGTAAAGGTGACCTTGAGCGATTTGTCGCTGCGCTGGATCGAGCCGGCCTTGACCATGCCACCGAGCCGGAAGGTGCGGTAGCGGCTCGCCTGCCCCGACTGCACCTGGCTCGGGGTGAACAGGTAATTCATGTTCTGCTGCAGGGCATAGACGCCGAGGCCGATCGCCAGCGATGCCGCGGCGACGACCAGGACCACGACGATGAGCCTGCGTTTACGGGTGGGATTCATGGGCATTGCGGCAAGCCTTCCCCGTCACGGGGAGGTGGGTGTGGGTGTGGGGGTGGGGGTACCGTTGGAACGGCCTTGTCGCGCACTTTGACGCGCCAGACGCGCACGAAGTTCACGCAAAACGCGCCGACGGCGCAGTACGGGGGCGAGAGTGTCGGCGATCAGCACGATGAAAAACAGCGCATAGGCCGGCCACACGTAGGCGGCGTAGCCACCCATGGCAAGGAAAACCTGCAGCGCGTGCATGCTCATCGGTCATCCTCGCTGCGGGCAATCTCGCGCACCCAGTCCTTGCCGCCTTCCAGCGCCAGCAGGTCGGTGCGCACGCGGCGGAACAGGCTGGCGACGTAATAGAACTTGGTCGCCAGCGTCATGGTCAGCAGCGGCCAGAGCATATCCCAGGCGATCTTCGAGGGGCCGAACAGCTTGACCGTGCTGCCCTGGTGCAGGGTGTTCCACCAGTTCACCGAGAAATGCACGATCGGCACGTTGATGATGCCGATGATCGCCAGGAATGCCGCAGCGCGCGCGCCCTGGCGGCGGTCTTCGAAGGCGTGGTACAGGCCGATCACGCCCAGATACAGGAACAGCAACACCAGCTCGGAGGTGAGTCGGGCGTCCCAGGTCCACCAGGTGCCCCACATCGGCTTGCCCCACAGCGAGCCGGTGACCAGCGTGATGAAGGTGAATGCGGCGCCGATCGGTGCCGATTCCATCGCCACCACTTCGGCCAGCTTGATCCGCCATACCAGCGCGATGACCGAGGACATGCCCATCACGGCATAGACGAACATGCTCATCCACGCACAGGGAACATGGATGAAGATGATCCGGTAGGCATCGCCTTGCTGGTAGTCGGCGGGCGCCAGCACCAGTCCGCCGTACAGGCCGAGCGCGCCGGTCACCAGCGCCAGCGCCATCATCCAGGGCATCACGATGCCGGCGAAGCGGTAGAAGGTCGGCGGCGAACCGAGTTTGTGTACCCAGAGCGGGATCCAGTTAGACATGATTCGACTCAAGCGTCCAGGGCAATACGGAGGGCGGCTGCGCAGGCCAGCGGTGCCAGCACGATCGCAAGTACCAGCGCGGAGCCGAGCCAGGCGAGCGGCGCGAGCCAGGGCAGCCCTTGCTGGGCGGCCGCCACGGCGCCTGCGGCAAAGATCACTGCCGGCACGCAGAGCGGCAGCAACATCAAGGCCAGCAGCATACCAGAGCGACGGGTGCCTGCCGTCAGCGCCACCAGCACCGCGCCGAGCAGGCTCAGCAACGGTGTCGCCAGCAGCAGGGCCAGCAGCAGCACCGGCATCACGGCCGTGGGCAGGTGCAGCATGCCGGCCAGCAGCGGCGCGATCACGATCAGCGGCAACGCGGTGGTGATCCAGTGGGCGAGGATCTTCATGCCAAGCATCAGCGCCAGCGGCTGCGGCGCAAGCACCAGTTGTTCCAGCGAACCATCCTCGATATCGCTGCTGAACATCGCATCGAGCGCCAGCAGCATCGCCAGCAGGACGGTCACCAGTACGACACCGCCGGCGATCCGCTGCAGCAGCGTGTCCTCCGGCCCCAGCGCGAACGGGAACAGCATCGTCACGATCAGCGCATAGAGCACCGGCATCGTGATGTCGCCGCGCCGGCGCCAGGCCAGCGTGAGGTCGCGCCGCAGCATCGCGGCGCAGGCGGTGGCAGCGCCGGCATGGCTCATGCGGTGGCACCCCGTTGTTTCCCGGCGGTGAGAGCGGCGCAGGAGATGGCCGTTCGCGGGTCGCCGGTGGACGTCGTCGTGGCGCGAACCTCAGTCATGCATGCGGATCCGTTGGGGTTCGCCGCCGTGAAAGCTCACGGCGCCGTGGCTGGTCACCAGGGCCGCGCCACCGCGTGCGACATGAGCCTCCAGCAGCCAGTTGACCAATGCGATGCCGGTGCGGTCGAGGTTGGCATACGGCTCGTCGAGCAGCCACAGCGTGGCGGGCAGCAACAGCAGCCGGGCCAGTGCAGCGCGTTTTCGCTGGCCGGCGGAAAGTCGGCGCACCGGTTCGTCCTCGTAGCCACGCAGGCCGATGTCGGCGAGTACCGCGGCGATGGACAAGCCCTCGCGACGGCCGTTCATGCCAGCGGCGACCCGCAGGTTTTCACGCGGACTGAAATCGCCCTTGAGGCCGAGCTGGTGGCCCAGAAACAGGATCTCGCCGGTGCAGCCGTCGCGCTGCAGTGGCTCGCCGCGCCAGCGCAGTTCGCCCGCGCTGACGTGCAGCAGACCGGCGAGGATGCGCATCAGGGTGGTCTTGCCGCTGCCGTTGTCGCCTTCGACGAGCGCCAGCTCACCGGCATGCAGCTGGAAATCCAGGGGGGCGAATACCGGCTCGTCCTGGCGATGGAAGCTCAGGGCTCGCGCTTCGAGCAGCGGTGCGGCGATCGGGACGGTGGTCATTACAGCGATTGTCCGCAATGCCGATGCCGCTTGTCCATGCGGCGTGCTGCCGCTGGGGTTTGTCGGAGGCTACAGGGAATCTCGAATAACCTTGTTTTGGCACTTTGTGTAGGAGCGCACCCTGTGCGCGAAAGCTTTTTGCCGACGTTCCGACAAGAGTCCTTCGCGCACAGGGTGCGCTCCTACACATCGGGGTTTCGAACTGCTCTACAGCCAGCGCAGGCGTGCCGGGCCGTCGGCTTCGCCGTGGACGTAGGCCAGTTGCCCATGCTGCATGGACAGTGCGTCCAGCGTGGCGGTATCGAGGCCGGTCACGAATAGGCTGGATTCGCGCCAAGCCTTGCCCACGCCTAGTGCGGGGCGGATCGCGACGGTGCCCGGCGACGCCCGCAACGCCGCAAGCAGCTGCCGCTGCGCATGGCGATTGCGTTGCCGGCCGCATGCCTGCGAGCGCGGATTCCAGGCGGTGACGAAGCCCCATGGCTGCGCGCCGGCCAGTACCCGCAACGCTGCCGGCAGCGGTTCGCCGATGCGGATCGCGGCCCAGCCGCCGCTGGACAGGCGCACCCGATAGTCGGTGGCCTGGAACGTTGCGGGCAGGTCGTTATCCACGCAGCGCGGGCAGCGGCGGCAGGGTGGCCTTCAGCAGGGTCACGGCGGCGTCGAGGTCGACATCCGCGACGCGGATCGAGCCACCCAGCAATCGTTCCAGCAGCGCGTCCTGCGCACGGCCGCGTTCCAGTGCGTAGGCATAGGGCAGGTGGGTGAACGAGACCATGCGGTAACGCGCCATGAAGTGCGTGGGCGCCCGCGCAGCGAGCAGGGCGCCCAGTTCGCGCCTAGCCAGATAATGCGGGTCGGCAACCGAGTCGCGCATCTCGACGTAGTTTTCCAGCGCCATCGCGGCGATCGCGTCGGCGTTGGGCTGGCGGACGCGCTGGAACTCGGCGAACGCGTCGGCGCTGTCGTTGGGCGCGGCGGCCAGCAGGTCGGTCAGCACCACGGTGTCCTCGAAGCCGCAGTTCATGCCCTGGCCATGGAACGGTACGATCGCGTGGGCGGCATCGCCGAGCAGCAGCGCGCGGCCGTCCAGATGCCAGCGATCCAGATACAACGTGGACAGGCTGCCGACCGGATGGCTGTCGTAGTCCTCGGCGAACCGTGGGATCAACGGCAGCAGATCCGGAAACTTCTCGCTGAAGAAGACCGCCGCGGCCGCAGCATCGGGAATGCCGGCGAAGCTCGGGGCGGTACTCTGGGCCGGCAACGGCTGGTTCGGCAGGAACAGGGTGACGGTGAAGCTGCCCTCGGTGTTCGGCAGTGCGATGCACATGTAGCCGCCGCGCGGCCAGATGTGCAGGGCATGCGGCTCCAGCGCGAACTGCTCGTGTCTCCCGCCGAACTGCAACACGGCGGCAGGCAGCTCGTCGGCCGGCGGGATTTCCAGTTCCTTGTAGCCATGCCCCAGCGGTTCGATGCGTTCGCCCAGCGGACTGCGAGCGTTCATCGCCGCGCGCACCGCCGAGCCAGCGCCGTCCGCGCCGATCAGGATGTCGAACGTGGCACTGCGCTTGACGCCGTTCGCGTCAGCCAGATGGATGTGCTGCCGGTCGAAGTCCGCCTCGACCAGCGATTGCCCGAAGTGAAACGTCACGCCAGCGGCTTCGGCGGCATCCAGCAGCAGCGTGTTCAGCGCGGCGCGCGAAACCGACCAGATCACTTCGCTGTCGTCGATGCCGTAGCGTTGCAGGCTGGTATTGCCGTTGTGCTCGTGCACCATGCGGCCGCGCATCATGACGGCATGCTGCAGCACGAATTCGGCCAGCCCGGCAACGCGCAGTGCCTGCAGGCCGCGCTCGGCCAGCGCCAGATTGATCGAACGGCCCCCCTGGAAACCGGCCCGCCGCGGGTCGGCGCGCTTCTCGCAGACGTCGACCGCAAAACCGCGTTGTGCCAGCTGCCGGGCCAGCAGTGCACCGACCAGTCCGCCGCCAATCAGGGTGATGGGTTGCTGCGCCATGCTGCGATCCGTGGTGGGAATCCGTCCACTGTTCCGCAAGTGGCGCGTCACTGCAATCCTGCGGCTGCCGGCCGGCTCAATGCCTGGCGGCTCCGAAGCTTACGCCATGGCCGCCGTGGACCGGCAGCTGGGCGCTGTCTGCCGCGCTGGCGGCTTGATGATGCCGCCAGGCGGCGTGTGCTGTACTGCAGCGCAGTACCGAGGGCGGCCCGCCGGGGTGTGCCTTGCCGGGGCTGGACTCAGCCGGACTTCTTGTTGCCGCGGCTGCCGGCGCCGGCCGTGGGGACCACCTTGGCGGCGGTGTCGAGCAGGCCGCTCTGCAAGGTCTTCCAGGCATCCATGTTGCGCTCGGTCAGGTCATTGAGCATGGTCCACGGAGTCTGTCCCATCAGGCTGTTGAGCTGACTGCGGAACTGGGTCTGCTGATCCAGGAACACCTGCAGGCTGCGTTCCAGGTAAGGCCCCATGAAGCCCTGCAGCGAGTTGCCGTAGAAGCGGATGATCTGGCTGAGCAACTGCGGCGACAGCATCGGCTGCCCCTTGTCCTCATGCTCGGAAATGATCTGCAGCAATACCGAACGTGTCAGATCCTCGCCGCTCTTGGCGTCGCGGACCTCGAAGTCCTCGTTGTCCAGCACCAGCTGGCGGACCTCCTCCAGCGTGATGTAGCTGGAAATTTCCGTGTCGTAAAGACGACGGTTCGGGTACTTCTTGATGGTGCGCTTGGTTTGTGCCATGCGCGACAAACTAGCAGAAGATATTGCGATGCACCAGTCATCGCCGGGTGCGCATGCTGCAGTGTGGGCTGCAGCAATCGATAGGCTGCTAGCAGCCTGTCGGACTTTGCTCGGCCGGGCTGCGAATCCGTCTGTGCGGTCCATATTTCCGCCACTTCTTGGCCCATGGAACCACCATGGGCCGGCGAAGCGTCGAAAATCTGTCCTCGCACAGCCGAATTCTCGCCTCGACCAGCAAAGCCCGACAGGCTGCTAGTGGCCGACCGCCCCGGCACTGCCGAACGGTGGTCGGGCAAACCACAGCACCGGTATCAGCAGCACGAACAGCACGGCGGTGGCCCAGAACACGTCGTTCACCGCCAGCGTCAGCGCTTCGCGTGTCAGCAATCGATCGATCACGCCCAGGCTCTGCATATGCGACAGCCCGGTATGCGACAACTGCCGGATGAACTGCGTGGCGGCCGGGTGCCCGGGGGTGATGTTCTCGGTCAGTATGGCGTGGTGGTATTCGCCGCGGTGCTGCCACAACGTCACCACTACCGCGGTGGAAACGCTCGAGCCCAGGGTGCGGAAGAAGTTCGACAATCCCGATGCGCTGGCGATCTCCGTGGCCGGCAGGCCGGACAGGTAGATCTGGTTCAACGGAATGAAGAAGCACGGGATCGCCAGGCCCATGATGAAACGCGGCAGGATCAGCGAGGAGAACGAAGCGGAACTGTCGAAGGTGGAGAACCAGTAGGCGGTAACGGCGAACACCACGAAGGCAAACGTCACCACCGAGCGAAGCTCGAGGCGATGCATGTTGCGGCCAAGCAGCGGAGCGATCAGAAAGGCCAGCACGCCCACCGGCGCGGTGGCCAGCCCGGCCCAGGTCGCGGTATAGCCGAGGGTGATCTGCAGCCACAGGGGGAACACCACGTTGATGCCGAAGAACGCGAACATGCCCAGCGACAGCCCGATCACGCCGACGGTGAAATTGCGCTGCCTGAACAGCGACAGGTCGACCACCGGATGTTTCGCGTTGAGCTCCCACACCACCAGGAAGGTCAGGCAGACCAGCGCGGTGATGCCCAGCACGACGATCAGCGGCGAAGAGAACCAGTCATTGTCGTTGCCGTTGTCCAGCATGAACTGCAGGGCGCCCACGCCGAATACCAGCAGCAGCAGGCCGATGACGTCGATCGGCGCCTTGCTGATCCGGGTCTCGCGTTTGCGCAGCAGCACCCAGGTGACCACCGCGGCAAGCAGGCCGACCGGCAGGTTGATGTAGAAGATCCATGGCCAGGAGAGATTGTCGGTCAGCCAGCCGCCCAGGATCGGGCCGAAGATCGGCGCAACCACCACGGTCATCGCCCACAGCGCCAAGGCGATGCCCTGTTTTTCCTTCGGGTAGTTGGACAGCAGCAGGGTCAGCGACAGCGCCACCATCGGGCCCGAACCGGCACCCTGCAGCAGCCGGCCGATCACCAGCATCGGCATGCTGGTGGCCAGGCCGCACAGCATCGAGAACACCACGAACATCAGCACCGACCCGACGAAGGTCTTCACTTCGCCGAAGCGCCGCGCGATCCATCCGGTCAACGGCTGCATGATCGCGCTGGCCAGCGCGTAGGAGCTGATGGTCCAGGTGCCTTCGCTGGGGCTCACGCCAAGGCTGCCGGCGATGTGCGGTACCGACACGTTGACGATGGTCATGTCCAGCACCTCCATGAAGGTGCTGAACGCGACCGCGATGGTAAGCAGGGCCAGCGGGCCGCCTTGCAGCGGCTTCAATGGTACGGCGTCGTTCGGCGAGGCGGCCATGGCGTGGCTCAGTTCGCGGCAGCGGTACGGGCAAGATTGTCGCGAATGACCTGGTCGGCCTGTGCATCCGCCTGGCGGGCCATCTGATCGTAGACGCTGGTCTGCGCCACCGGTTGCCGGGCAGGGGCGGTGGTCAGCACGCGACCCGTGTCATTGTGGGTGTCGACGGTGACCTCGGTGGACAAGCCCACGCGCAGCGGATGCTTGGCCAGCTCCGAGTCGTCCAGTGCGATGCGCACCGGCACCCGCTGCACCACCTTGATCCAGTTGCCGGTGGCGTTCTGTGCCGGCAGCAGCGAGAACACGCTGCCGGTGCCGGCACCGATGCCGACCACCTTGCCGTGGTATTCGGCGGCGCTGCCATAAAGGTCCGACACCACTTTCGCCGGCTGACCGATGCGGATGCGGCGCAGCTGGCTTTCCTTGAAGTTCGCATCGACCCACAGATTGTGCAGCGGTAT
This sequence comes from Rhodanobacter sp., assembly GCA_035530315.1. Taxonomy (GTDB): domain Bacteria; phylum Pseudomonadota; class Gammaproteobacteria; order Xanthomonadales; family Rhodanobacteraceae; genus Rhodanobacter. Next base: position 27,302 of record DATKVA010000150.1, read on the forward strand.
CACCGTCATCAGCTGCTGGCCGGGCTGCACGCTGTTGCCCAGCTGCACGCTGCGCTGGGCGACATAACCGGAGACCGGGGCGTAGATGGCGTCACGCTGCGCGGCGATCCATGCCGCGCGAAAGTTGGCGCGCGCCTGCATCACGGTCGGGTTGTTGGCCACGTCAGTACCCTCGACGGCGGCATGCGCGGCATCGGCCTGGGCCTGCGCGGCAGCCAGGGCGGCTTTTGCCTGCGCCACCCCATCGCGCAGATGCTGCACGATTTCGGGCGACTCGGCGCGGGCGGCAAGCAGCGGCAGGCGCCGCCGCAAGTCGTCCTGCGCCTTGGTCAGATCGAGCCGGCTCACGATGACCTGCGCATCGGCCCGGTCCGCCGAACTGGTCTGCTGGCGCACGCTGCGCACGGCCTGTGCCAGCACGCTGCGTGCCAGCTGCAGGCGCACCTCGGCATCGGTGCCATCCAGCCTGACCAGCACCTGGCCGGCGTCGACACGCTGGGTGTCGTCCGCCAGGATCGCCACCACGGTGCCCGGCACCTGCGCCGAGATCGCCACCTGGTTGCCGCCGACGTAGGCGTCGTCGGTCTTTTCGCGGGTGGAGAAGACCAGCAGCCACAACAGGAACCAGGTCAGTCCGGCGAGCACGAACACGCTCGCCACGATCAGCAGCATGCGTCGACGCCGGGCAGGGTCCTTGGCGGCCATGCCGCTGTCGTCGGCGGTGTTGCCGGCTTGCGGCTTGTCGGATTCAGTGGCGCTCATGGTCGGCGGCTCCGGCGGTAACTCTGGCGGGTGAGGGTTGCGATGGCACAGGTGCCGTGGCGGACTTGTCGCTGCTGCGATAACCGCCGCCGAGCGCCTTGATCAGGGCCAGGTCGGTGGCCAGGGCCTGCGCGTGAAGCTGGATTGCGTCATCGCGCTGCTGCAGCAGCTGTTCGCGTGCGGCAAGGCTTTCGCGGGCGTCACGCACGCCCCGATCCAGACGCGCCTGCGCGCTGGCAAGCAGTTGCGCATCCGCCGCGAGCTGGACCTGCTGCTCGCGGCGGCTCGCCGCGATCTGCTCGGCACTCAGCGCTTGCGTGGACACCTCGCGTGCGGCCGTCAGCACGGTGCTGTCGTACTGCGCCACCGCGGCGTCCAGTTGGGCCCGGCTGTAGCCGTAGTTGGCCTTGAGCAGGCCGTTGTTGAAGATCGGCAGATGCACGGCCGGAGTCAGCGCAAAGACCCGGCTTCCGGCGGAGAACAGCTTGTCGATGTCGATGCTGGACAGGCCGGCCAGTGCGGTGATGCTGACATCCGGAAAGAATTCGGCACGCGCGGTGTCGGTCTGCCGCAGCGCGGCCTCGACTTGCCAGCGGCTGGCGGCGATGTCCGGGCGGCGCGCGATGAGGTCCAGCCCGGCATGGGCCGGTACGCCGCGTTCGATCGGTGGCAGCGGGCGGGCTTGCAGTGGCGGCATCTGTGCAGGGGCCAGGCCAAGCAGTGAGGCCAGCGCTGCCCGGCGGATCCGTGCCGAGCCCGCGAGCGACACGCGCAACTCGCGCACCTCGGCCAGTTGTGCCCGCGCTTTCTGTGCCTCGTCCGGCAGATCCACGCCCTGTTTCACCCGCAACCGGGCGATTTGCGCAAACTGCTGCTGGGTGGCCAGCAACTGGTCGGCCAGCTGCAGTCGCGCCTGATCGGCCTGCCAGCTGAAGTAGGTGCCGGCGACGGCATACTGGATCGCCAGGGCTGCGGCACTGCGCTGGGCCTCGGCGGCATGCGCCTGATCCAGCGCAGCCTCCATCGTCGAGCGCTTCTTGCCCCACCAGTCGAAGTCGTATTGCAACTGCACGCCAAGGTCGGTCTGGCCGTACCAGGTCAGGCCGATAAACTGAGTCGGGATGAGGCCGTGCTGGCTCAGGCGCTGGCGTGAGTACTGCACGTTGCCATTGACGGTCAGACCCAGTTGCGCCGCTGCCAGTCGCGCCGACTGTTCGGCACTGCGCACGCGGCTGCGCGCCAGGGCCAGGTCGGGAGCCTGCCGCATGGCGAGGTCCATCAGATCATTCAATTGCGGGTCGTCGTAGCCGCGCCACCACTGTGCAGCGGGCCAGCCGGCGCGGGTCGGCGCCGCCAGCCCTGCCAGTGGCACATCGTTGCGCAGCGAGGGGCGGGCGAGTTTCGCCGGTGGCATGGTGCAGGCGACGAGCGTCAGCAGCGTTGCTGCGGCGAGTGTCGCGCGAACGCGGAGCAATGCATGCTTCATCGCGGCGTCCTTGATGGATGGGGGGGCTGGGAGCCTGTCGGACTTTGGTCGGCCGGGCTGCGAATCCGTCTGTGCGGTCCACTGTCCGCCACGCGATGCCGATGGAACCACCATGAGCCGACGAAGCGATGAGTTCCGTCATCGCCCAGCCGACTTCTTGCCACGACCACCAAAGTCATACAGCCTCCTTGCTCAACTGGTCGAGATTGTGCGCAAGCTTGCGCAGCAACCGGCTCAGATGGCGTTTGTCGGCTTCGCTGAAGCCGGCGAACATCGCACCAATGCGCGGAAACAACGGCGGCAAGATCTTCTGCACCAGGCGCCGGCCGGCCGCGGTGATGTGGATCAACACGCAGCGTCGATCCGCCTCGCCGGCGCGGCGCGTGATCAGGCCGCGCTCCACCAGCGCATTGGCGATGCGCGTCATGTTGGTGGCGCCTTGCGAGGTGAATTCGCATAGTTCACCAGGCGTGGAATGGCCGTCCGGACGGCTGTAGAGGATCATCAGGGTGAGAAAATCGCTGTGATTGAGATTGTGCGGCTTGAGCTTTGCTTCGAGATCTTCCTCCAGGCTGGAACCGACCATCAGCATCAGCCGGCTCAACCGCGCCTCGGTCGAGGGCATCTGCGGGATGACCATGCTCACCCGACCGATGCCTTCGTCCATCATGTTGATGCATTTCGTCAGATTTGCCATTTCACCAGAAAACATTTCACCAATGAACTAAAAGATAGCAATACGGGAATCGTCTTGCAAGCGGCGCCTGCAGGGGGGGGGCTCAGACGTGCCGGTCGAGATCGAACAGGCGCCGCGCGTTGTCGGTGGTTGCACTGGCGAGCTCCGCCTCAGGCAACTCGCGCAATGCGGCGATGCAGCGCAATACTTCGATGACCCTGGAGGGTTCGTTGCGCTGGCCGCGATGGCCGGCATCCGGTTGGTCCGGCGCGTCGCTTTCAAGCAGCAGGAGCTCGATCGGCATCTGCGCCACGATGCGGCGCAGGCGTTGTGCACGGTCGTAGGTGACCGGGCCGCCGATGCCCAGATGAAAGCCCATCGCCCACAAGCGCCGCGCCTGCTCCAGGCTGCCGGAAAAGCTGTGAACCACGCCGCGCAGGCCTCCGGTCCGGCGCAGCGTCAGGATGACTTCCTCTAGCGCGCCTCGCGCATGCACGATCACCGGGAGATCCCGTTCGCGGGCAAGGTGCAACTGGCTGGAAAAATAGTGCCGCTGCAGATACTGATCGAGGCCGGTCACGTGGAAATCGAGACCGATCTCGCCGACCGCGACCGCGATACCGTCATCCAGCCATGAAGACAGTTCGTGGACATGGCCTGGTGCATGCTGCGCCAGATACATCGGGTGCAGGCCGAAGGCGGGGAACAGCGTGCGATGGTCGGCGCAGAGCGCCTTGATCCGCGGCCAGCTGGCTGCATCGACCGCAGGCACGATGATGCCTTCCACGCCAGCATGATGGGCGCGCTCGATCACGGTTTCGCGATCTGCATCAAAGGAGGCATCGTCGAGGTGGGCATGGCTGTCGACGAGCTTGGGCATGACTTGGTATCGTCCGATGGCAATCAGGAACTTCCGCAAATTCAACGTGAAGATAACGTAACAAAAGCGAGCAAGGCTTGATTCAGCCGGATGACTGTTCAATGGTGGCGCAGGTCATTGCGCGGGCTGGCGAAGGGGCGGGCATTGCCGCATCAAACAGAGGAGACGATGAATGAACAAGTTGATGGTCAATGCACTGAGTATCACTGTTGCCGCAGCGCTCGCGGTGAGCCTGTCGGCCTGCAACCGCAATGCCGATGCCGGTACCTCCGATGGCGGAACCGCATCCTCGGGCGCTGCTGATGGCGCGAATGGCGGCGTCAGATACGCCAAGGTCATCAGCGTCGACCCGGTGCGCAGGACACTGCACAATCCGCGGCAGGTTTGCCACGATCAAGTGGTCACGCATACCGCGCCGCCGAAGGATCAGCACCGGATTGCCGGCACCGCCATCGGTGCGGTGGTGGGCGGTCTGCTCGGCCACCAGGTCGGCGGCGGCAAGGGCAAGACGCTGGCAACCGTGGCCGGAGCGGTCGGCGGCGGGTATGCGGGCAACCGGATCGAAGCCAGTCGCCAGCATGGCCAGGTGACCACATCCACGGAACGCCGGTGCGAAACCGTCGACAACCCGGTCAACAAGATCGTCGGCTACGACGTGCGCTACGAGTACAACGGAGTCACCCGCACGGTGCGCATGGATCACGACCCGGGCGATCGGGTGCAGGTGCAGGAAGGTGTGACAGCCGTATCGGACGCTCACTGAGCCGGTCGGCTCCATTTTGAAACCGGATCGGCGGGGTGGGGCCATGAATGCACAATCGAGAAAGTTTGCTTTTGCCGCCGCGGCTATGCTCGGCCCCGTGCTTGCCGGTTGCGCAACCGCGCCCTACGGCGATGATGGACGTTACGACTCCGGCTACCAGGGACGGCAGGACAGCTATGGCCATCGAGAAATCCGCTGCCGGAACTGCGGTGTGGTGCAGGAAGTGCAGCAGGTCTACATCCGCAGTGGCAGCGGCAATGGCGGCACGATCGGCGCGGTGATCGGCGCGGTGGCCGGTGGCGTGCTAGGCCATCAGGTCGGCAAGGGGGATGGCCGTACGGCCGCCACCGTAGCGGGTGCGGTGGCCGGTGGCGCCGTCGGCCACCAGATCGGCAAGCGCAATGAGGGCGATGAAACGGCGTGGCGTATCGTCGTGCGACTGGACGACGGCCAGTACGTGACGGTAACACAGCGTGACAACCCGGGCGTCCGCAGCGGCGACTTCGTGGAGGTTCGTGGAAATCAGGTTTACGCGCGATGAAGTGACTCAATCACAAATGGACGTCCATTTGTATGGACGTCCATTCAATGATGAAAAGGCCCTCGATCGAGGGCCTTTTCATTGCAAGCGAATAATCGGGCCGCGCGGCATCGAGCGGATCAGTTCACTGCGTAAAAGGCATGTTCGCCGATCGTGATCCTCGGGTGATTGATGGACCAGGCCGGAGTGATGTCGATGGTGGCGAAATGATCGGCATGGGGCACTACGAGGTGGCGTTCCGCGGCGGGCAACTGCCAATTGCTGATCGACTTGCCGGCAATGGCCCAGGCCTTCTCGAACGCACGCAGGTTCGTAATGTCGAATGATCCGGGAGTAGTGGTGGTCGCGAATTGATGCGGCGCGGTGACTACCTTGCACAGAGTGTGGCCCCACTGGCCGCGATCGCGGCGCCGCAGCGCCACTTCCGCCACGGCGAGCTGGCCAACGGTGGGTTCGCTGCGGGCCTCCAGATAGACCGTGGTGGCCAGGCAGGCATGGTCGGCGACTGGTTGCGGGAACAAGGTCGTCAGCCACAACAACAGGGAAAGATTCATCGTATCTGCCTCCAACGTGCTGTACGCGCAAAGCAGACTGCAAGCTTTGTGCGCCATTGCGGTGGACGGGCGGGCAGGCCGTTCCACCTGGATTGCTCGCCACAACCGGAATCGATGGTTGGACGCTTCGCCACGGGATTGTGGCTGGTAATCGGCTTGTGCGATGCCGGTCAGGTTGGTTGTTGCTCTGGCGCTGCGCGGGCCGTTTCGGCCGTGTTGTCAGGCAACTTCTTCGCACCTGTATGGATGCGATGCGGACATGCCATCCGGCGACTCTACTGCCGGGTCGCGCCGATCCGGAGTCTTCCGGTTCGTCGCGTACTTCAGCACCCCAATGTTCCGGATGCTGCGATATTCGATCGACGGAGCCTAATGGCGGATCGCCTCGGACACAAGTGCCCGGGTGCCGGAATTCAGTTTGTACTCACGTCTTTCAGATACATGCATGCAGGAGATTTCGCATGCCATTCACGCCGGCCATGCTGTGTCGAGATGCATCACCAGGTTGTTGTCGAATGCGTTTAGCCGTCCGTCGATCGCCTGCGCAACAGCATCGTCGCGCAGTACGGCCAGCGCCTCGATGCGGGCATCGGCGATGACGACGTCGAGCAGGCGGCCGGCATCGGTTCCGTGCAGGCGCAACGAATCGCCGCTTACCGCCGCCTGCGACAATTCGACGCTGTAAAGGTGTTTTTGGTGTCCGCCTCGATAGTGCAATCGCGCCACGATTTCCTGGCCTGGATAGCAGCCCTTGTCGATGACGACAGCCTGCAGTCGCTGCAGTGACAGTGCCGGCGGCAACAAATCATTCAATGCCTGCTCGGGCAACCATGGCCAACCCTCATGCAACTGCAGCAGGCGCCAACGGTCGTCAGCACCGGGTGCGGCGGTAACCTGCAGGCTGTGGGTGCCGCAGCCGAGCGACAGCGAATCGTCCTCGCCGAGGACAGCATGCGTCGGCAGCGCCGGTCCCGTGGTCAATGCCCGTGGTGCGACGGCAGTGACGGCGAGTTTCGAACGAAACACGAAACGCCGCAGCGCTTCGGCCATCGTTGCGGCGCTCCCGCCACGCAACAGCAAAAGCAATCGATCGTCGGCGATTCGTGCCAGATGGAACAGCGCGCGCACGCGTCCCTGCGGATCGAGCCACGCGCTGAACTGCCACTGGCCCGGCACGAGAGCGGCGACCTTGCTGCTGAACTGGGCATTCGCGAATGCCATGGCGTCAGGCCCATCGATCAGCACGGTTTCAGCACGGTAAGGTATCAGCATGAAATGAAGGATTGGGGTAGTCGGGTGCGGACGCAAGGGAGCGCCGGATCATTCCCATGCAGCTGCCGGATCGTGCGGATGGGCGATGCCATCGTCGTGGTGAGCCGCCGAGAAGGAGGTTGTGCTGACTAACAGCAAGTATTAACCTTCGTTGGCTAACAAAAACCATGTCCGATGCCTCCTCGCCAGCAGAGTCAAACCCTGCCCCCGTTCCGGTGGAATCAACCGTCGTGCCCAATCGTTTGATGCCTGAAAAGGCACAGGCGGAGCGACCGACTCTTGATCCCACCCGTTACGGCGACTGGGAAAAAAATGGGCGCTGTATCGACTTCTGAACTGGCGTAGCCGCACCAGAGCTGATCGCACCCTGGATATCCAGGGTGGCATGCAGGTTGGACATGGACATCAGATCGACATCAGCGATTCCACTCAGGAAAGCCGCCATGGCAGATACGCGACGACCGCTCTCTCCGCATCTTCAGGTATACCGATGGCAAGTGCAGATGGCCAGTTCCATCGTGCATCGCGTTACCGGTGTTGCCCTGGCCTTCGGCACGCTGCTCGTCCTGTGGGGACTGCTTGAGCTGGCCGGCGGCGAACGGAGCTTCGACCAATTCAAGATCTGCATCGGCAGCCCGGCCGGGATGCTCCTGCTGTTCGGCTGGAGCTGGGCCTTGTTCTATCACCTGTGCAACGGCATCCGCCACCTGATCCAGGACACCGGCGCGGGCTACGAGATTCGCCAGTTCGTGCGATCGAGCTGGCTGTCGGTGATCGGCAGCGTCGTGCTGACCGTCCTCGTATGGGCCTATGTGCTGATGGCCGGAGGTGTGGCATGAGTGCGAACGAGCTGCGGGATCCGTTGAAGGCCGCGCGCGGTCTTGGTTCGGCGCAGTCCGGCGTCGGCCACTGGTGGACCCAGCGCATCACGGCTGTGGCGCTGGTGGTGCTGGGCATCTGGTTCGTGATCCTCGTGCTGGGCCTGCTGCATGCCGACTACGCCACCGCCCATTACACGGTCGGCAGACCGTGGAATGCGGTGCTGCTGATCGCCTTCGCGATCACCGCGTTCTGGCATGCCGCGCTCGGCCTGCAGGTGGTGATCGAGGATTACGTGCACACCCGCTGGAGGGAAATCTCCCTGCTGGTGCTGGTCAAGTTTCTCGCGGTGCTCGGCGCACTGGTGAGCGTGCTGGCTGTACTGCGCATCGCATTGGGAGTCTGAAGTTCGATGGAAAGCTACAAGATCCAGCAGCACAAGTACGACGTGATCGTGGTCGGCGCCGGCGGCGCGGGCCTTCGCGCCACGTTCGGCCTGGCCGAGAAAGGCCTCAAGGCCGCCTGCATCAGCAAGGTGTTTCCGACCCGCTCGCACACGGTGGCGGCGCAGGGCGGCATCTCGGCTGCGCTCGGCAACATGGGCGAGGACGACTGGCGCTTCCACTTCTACGACACGATCAAGGGCTCCGACTGGCTCGGCGACCAGGACGCGATCGAGTACATGTGCAAGAACGCACCCGCTGCCGTGATCGAGCTGGAGCATTACGGCGTACCGTTCTCGCGTACCGAGGAAGGCAAGATCTACCAGCGCCCGTTCGGCGGCATGACCACGCATTACGGCAAGGGCACGGCGCAGCGCACCTGCGCGGCGGCCGACCGCACCGGCCACGCCATGCTGCATACCCTGTACCAGCAGGCGCTGGCGCACGACGCCACGTTTTTCGTCGAATACTTCGCGACCGACCTGATCTTCGACGAAGAGGGCGTGTGCCGCGGCGTGCTCGCGCTCGACATGAACGAGGGCACCCTGCATTTCTTCCGTGGTCAGGCGGTGATCCTGGCCACCGGCGGCTACGGCCGCGCCTACTTCTCCTGCACTTCGGCGCATACCTGCACCGGCGACGGTGGCGGCATGGTGCTGCGTGCCGGTCTGGCGCTGCAGGACATGGAGTTCGTGCAGTTCCATCCGACCGGCATCTACGGTGCCGGTACCCTGATCACCGAAGGGGTGCGTGGCGAAGGCGGCTATCTCACCAACTCCGAAGGCGAGCGATTCATGGAGCGCTACGCGCCCAACGCCAAGGACCTGGCATCGCGCGACGTGGTCAGCCGCGCGATGACGATCGAGATTCGCGAGGGTCGCGGCGTCGGCGAGCACAAGGATCACATCCATCTGAACCTGATGCATCTCAGTCCCGAGGTGATCAACGAACGGCTGCCCGGCATCGCCGAATCCTCCCGCATCTTCGCCGGTGTGGATGTCACCAGGGAGCCGATTCCGGTGATCCCCACCGCGCACTACAACATGGGCGGCATCCCGACCAACTACCACGGCGAGGTCGTGCAGAAGCGTGGCGACGACCCCGACGTGACGGTACCGGGCCTGTTCGCGATCGGCGAAGCGGCCTGCGTGTCGGTGCACGGCGCGAACCGTCTCGGTTCGAACTCCCTGCTCGACATCGTGGTGTTCGGCCGCGCGGCGGCGCTTCGTTGCGCCGAACTGATCAAGCCGGGCACGCTGCACAAGGACTTGCCGGCAAACGTGCTGGACAAGGCGCTGGCCCGTTTCGACGGCCTGCGTCACGCGAACGGCAAGACGCCGACCGCAAAAATCCGCGCGGCGATGCAGCAGACCATGCAGAAGGACGCCACCGTGTTCCGCACCGGCGCGACGCTGGCCGAAGGCAAGCAGAAAATTTCCGCGGTCTACGACATGCTGCAGGACGTCCATGTCAGCGACCGTTCGCTGGTGTGGAATACCGACCTGATCGAGACGCTGGAGCTGAGCAACCTGCTGGCGCAGGCCGTGGCCACCATGGATTCGGCCGCGCAGCGTCCGGAAAGCCGCGGTGCGCATGCACGCGAGGACTTTCCCGATCGCGACGACGCCAACTGGATGAAACACACCCTGGTGTGGGTCGACGATGCCGGCAAGTCGCGTTTCGATTTCCGTCCGGTGCACCTGAAAACCCTGACCGATGACGTCGAGGCCGTACCACCGGCGAAACGCGTTTACTGATCGGGCGGGCGGCGGTCCAGGCCGCGCATGGTGTTGCATTTACTGTTGTTGCGGTCGGGGCCGAATCCCCTCCTGTAGAAGTATTGAAGGGTCCAGGACATGGCAGAGTTTTCGCTACCGAAGAATTCAAAAGTCCAGCAAGGCAAGCACCACCCGGCCAGCGGCGCGAAAAAGCCGCGTACGTTCCGCATCTATCGCTGGTCGCCGGACGACGACAAGAATCCGCGTATCGATACCTACGAGGTCGATCTGGCCGCTTGCGGGCCGATGGTTCTGGACGCCCTGCTGAAAATCAAGAACGAGATCGATCCCACGCTGTCGCTGCGGCGGTCCTGCCGCGAGGGCATCTGCGGTTCGTGCGCGATGAACATCGACGGTACCAACACGCTGGCCTGCACCTGCGCGATCGACGACTGCGGCTCGGGCGACGTGAAGATCTACCCGTTGCCGCACATGCCGGTGGTCAAGGATCTGGTTCCCGACCTGACCCACTTCTACGCCCAGTTCGCCTCGATCAAGCCCTGGCTGCGCACGCAAAGCCCGGCACCGGCACGCGAGCGGCTGCAGTCGGTGGAGGAGCGCAGGAAACTCGACGGCCTGTACGAATGCATCCTGTGTGCCTGCTGCACGACAAGTTGTCCGAGCTATTGGTGGAACGGCGACAAGTATCTCGGCCCGGCGATCCTGCTGCAGGCCTACCGCTGGATCGTGGATTCGCGCGACGAGGATACCGGTACGCGCCTGGACGACCTGGAAGACCCGTTCAAGCTGTACCGCTGCCACACCATCATGAACTGCACGCGCACCTGCCCGAAGGGGCTGAACCCGGCCAAGGCGATCGCCGAGATCAAGAAGCTGATGCTGGAGCGGCGCGGCGCATAAAAGCAGCTGTCGCCGCGCAGCGGCGACACCGCATTACCCTCTCCCCGTCGGGGAGAGGGCAGAGTGAGGGGCGGGTGCTCGCGAGGAAGTTGATCGAAGGATGTTTTATGATGGTGGTTCTTCGCAAGGTGGTCCCCTCACCTCAATCCTCTCCCCGTGGGGGAGAGGAGGCAATGGAAGCGCTGTGCGCGATCTGTTCCATTGAAGCGCGTTATGGATAAAGGCCGCCTGCGCTGGCGTACCCGTCGCGGCACCAGTGAGCTCGATGCGCTACTGGGCGGTTGGCTCGACGAATGCTTTGCCGGCGCGACAGAGCCGATGCAACGGGCGTTCGACGAATTGCTCGACATGCAGGATCCGGATCTGTGGGACTGGATCATGGGCCGCGCACGTCCGGCGCGGACAGACTGGCAGGCGATCATCGATGACATCCGCGCCCGCCATCGGCTTTGAATACCGGCCGTCGCGACGGTTCTGGCGCTGGTTGGCGCTGATCGGCACGCTGGCGGTGATTGCCGTCGCGCTCAGCGCGCTCGCGCCTTGGCAGAAACTGCTGCTCGCGGTGAGCGTGCCACTGGCCACGGTGCTGGCCATGCGCAAGATCGCGGCCTCGCCGGTCATCGCAGCCGGCTGGAGTGCGGACGACAGCTGGACGCTGCACCTGGCTCCGCATGAGGATGTGCCCGCCACGCTGGCCTCGTTTCGGGTGCTCGGCAGTTTCGTGTTGCTGCGCCTGCAGACGGTGGAGCGGGGCGTACAGGTATTGCTGCTGGCGCCGGACAATAGCGATGCCGACATCCGCCGGCGCCTGCGCATGCGCCTGGCAACCGTGCAGCCGGGCGAGGCCTTGCCGCGCCTCTGAACGCCCGGTCTTCGCGAGCCCCGATGTCATCGGCCGGCGGCCCGTCCGCTTGCCGCGGCGGATCGCTTCGGGCACTCTGCCGCGGCGACGCGGTCTATGCGCTACCTTGAAGCAGTCCCGATGGCCGGTTGATCGGCTCCACTCCCCAGGCTTTCACCGAAAAGGTTGCCATGTTCCGACCGCTCGAACTTTTCATCGGCCTGCGCTACACCCGCGCCAAGCGACGCAACCAGTTCATCTCGTTCATCTCCACCGTGTCGATCGTGTGCATCGCGATCAGCGTGATCGCGTTGATCACCGTGATGTCGGTGATGAACGGATTCGACTACCAGATGCGCTCGCGGATCCTCGGTGCGATCTCGCATGCCACCATTTCCGGCGTCGACGAAAACATCCGGGACTGGCCGCACGCGTTGAAGGTTGCCGAGGCGAACCCGCATGTGCTGGGCGCCGCGCCGTACGTGGAGACCGAAGCGTATCTGAGCGCCCGCCGTTCGAGTGGCGCACTGGTGCGCGGCATCGAGCCGGCGCTGGAGCCGAAGGTCGACGATATCGACCAGCACATGGTCGAGGGCAAGCTCAGCGAGCTGACCCCGGACAGCTGGAACATCGTGCTCGGCCGGGAACTGGCGATGACGCTGGGCGTCAGCGTCGGCGACCGGGTGACGATGGCGGTGCAGCAGCTGCGCGCCACGCCGATCGGCGGCGTGCCGCGCATGCGCAGTTTCCATGTGGTGGGCGTGTTCGAGCTGGGCATGGAGCAGTTCGATTCCGGCCTGGCGCTGGTCAACATGAGCGATGCCCAGAAGCTCAACAGCCTCAGTGGCCCCACCGGCATCCGGCTGCGCCTGGACGACATGTTCAACGCCCGTCCGGTCGCGCGCGAGCTGGCCGGCAAACTGGGCCAGATCTATCGCGTGCAGACCTGGATGGATACCAACGCGAACCTGTTCTCCGCCCTGTCGATGGAGAAGATGGTGATGTTCGTGATCCTGTCGCTGATCATCCTGGTGGCGGTGATCAACCTGGTCTCGATGCTGATGATGCTGGTCACCGACAAGCAGGCCGACATCGCGATCCTGCGCACGCTTGGCGCCACCCCGCGCAGCATCATGGGCATGTTCATGGTGCAGGGCGTGCTGGTGGGCGTGGTCGGCATCGGCTTCGGGGTGGGTCTCGGTTCGCTGCTGTCGTGGCGGCTGCCGGGCATCATCAAGTGGATCGAACACACATTCCACGTGACCTTCCTGTCGCCGGACGTCTATTACATCAGCGAGGTGCCGAGCCGATTGCAGTGGTCCGATGTCGGCTGGGTGGCGCTGCTGACGTTCGCCTTCTCGCTGCTGGCCACCCTCTATCCTGCGTGGCGTGCCTCGCGCACGCAGCCGGCGCAGGCACTGCGCTATGAATAAGACTGCCATGAACCCGAACTCCACGAATCAGGCCGGCGAAAACGTGCTGCGCGCCAGCCACATCGCCAAGACTTACGACGAAGGCGGCCTGCGTACCGAGGTGTTGAACGACGTCAGCTTCACCCTGAAGCGCGGCCAGACACTGGCGATCGTGGGCGCTTCCGGCTCGGGCAAGAGCACGCTGCTGCACATCATCGGCGGGCTCGATACGCTCACCGCCGGCGAGGTCGAAGTGGACGGCCGGGTGCTGTCGAAACTTTCCGATGCCGAGCGTGGCCGCGTGCGCAATCGCTCGCTCGGTTTCATCTACCAGTTCCATCATCTGCTGCCCGAGTTCACCGCACTGGAAAACGTGTGCATGCCGCTGCTGATCCGCGGCACCGCGATTGCGGAGGCGCAGCGCCAGGCGGCGGCCCTGCTGGAGCGCGTGGGTCTGGGCCAGCGTACCCGGCACAAGCCGTCGGAGTTGTCCGGCGGCGAGCGCCAGCGCTGCGCCGTGGCACGCGCGCTGGTGACCCGGCCGGCCTGTGTGCTCGGCGACGAGCCCACCGGCAATCTCGACGAAGCCAACGCGGCTCAGGTCTATGCGCTGATGCTGGAGCTCAACCGGGAGATCGGCACCAGCTTCATCCTGGTTACCCACGACACCCGGCTGGCTGCGCGGATGGATCGCACGCTGGTGCTGCACAACGGCGTGCTGCAGGAAACCGCCCAGGTCCCGACCCCAGCCCGATGAACGTGTTGCCGCTGCCGGACTGCGCGTGAGCCGCAGCCCGATCGGGTCGACACGGCGCACGCCTACACGCTTTTCATCCATGGGTCCGACGCTGCCGCGCTAGGCTCGATGCCATCAGGGATGGCGCGAGGTGAGGGCGAGTGATGCGGACGGCGGCAATGCCAGCAGCGGTCAGCGGTGCACTGGCACTGCTGGGCGGCGTGCTGCTGGTGCAATGGCTGCCGAGCTTGCCGCCACACTGGTGCCTCGGTTCGCTGTTGCTGGTCGCGGTGTTGCTGTGCTGGCGTTTGCCGCGCTGGCGCTGGCTGGCTTGGGTGTTGCTGGGCATCGTGTGGGCGGCATGGCGCGGCGGTGCCGCGCTGGAGGCACGATTGCCGCGTGCCCTGGAAGGTCGCGATTTCGTCGTGATAGGCACCATCGCCGACCTGCCGCAGGTACGCAGCGATGCCAGCCGTTTCGCTTTTCGCGTGGAGCAGGCGACGCTGGATGGCAAGCCGGTCGCGCTTCGCGGACGCGTGACCGT
>DATKVA010000151.1:0-6869 GCA_035530315.1 Rhodanobacter sp.
AAAGAGCAGCTGCTGAGCCAGATCGGTGCGCTGCGCGGCGAGCGCTCCAGTCATGTCTCGACGATCGACGAGGACACCATCGACCTGGTGGGCATGCTGTTCGAGTTCATCCTCGAAGACCGCAACCTGCCCGCACAGATGCAAGTGTTGCTGGCCCGGCTGCAGATTCCCTACCTCAAGGCGGCGATCATCGATCGCAAGATGTTTGCTCATCGCCAGCACCCGGCACGCCGGTTGCTGGACGGACTGGCTGAACAGGCGAAGGGCTGGTCGGAGGAATCCGACCGCGACCATCGCCTGCACGACAAGGTCAAGACGATCGTCGAGCAACTGCTGCACGATTTCGACGACGACATGGAAATCTTCGATCGCCTGCTGGCCGATCTGCAGCAATTCCAGGAGATCAACCGGCGACGCTCCGAACTGGCCGAACAACGCGTGGCCGAGTCCTCGCGCGGCCGTGAAAAACTCGAGCAGGCGCGACGTCGCGCGGCCCGCGAAATCATCGATCGCATCGGCGGACAGAAACTTCCGCCGTTGCTGCATGGCGTGCTCGCGCGTGCCTGGGCCAACCACCTGGTGCTGACCTTGTTGCGCCAGGGCGAGGAGTCGGCGGAATTCAGGGGCGCACTGCACTTTGTCGACGACTTCATTGCCAGCAGCCGGCCGGCGAAGGATCCGGAAAGCCGGCAATTGCTGCGTAAGATGTTGCCGGGCATCGAACGCTCGCTGCGTCTGGGGCTGGCCAACGTGGCGTTTCAGGAACAGGACATCGAGCGCCTGCTGGCCCAGTTGCAGACCTATTACCGGCAGCAACTTGGCGAAAAGGTGGATGACGCCGCACTCGCCGAGATCGCCGCGGTCGCCAGCGATGCCGCCATTCTGGCCATACCGGACAGCATCGAACCGGTCGTGGCTCGCGACACCGGGGCGAATGGCGATACGGACATGGACGAACCCGCAGCGGTACCGATGGACACCCCGGAATGGCACCAGGTGCAGGCGCTGCAACCCGGCACCTGGCTGGAGTTCTGCCTGGCCGACGAGCCCATGGCGCGCGCCAAGCTCTCATGGATCAGCCCGATGAGCGGGCGTTACCTGTTCGTCAACCGGCGCGGCCTGAAAGTGGCCGATTACGAACCGCAGGAACTGGCCGTGCTGCTGGCCAAGGGACAGGCCACGATACTCGCCTCCAACGCCCTGTTCGACCGTGCGATGAGCGCGATTGTCGACCGCCTGAGCCAGCCGGACTCCCCGCTCGACACGGGCACGGCATGAGTCAAGCCGACTCGTTCGCGGTACCGGACGCCGCACGGATCGCCGCAGATATCGAGCACGCCTTCGCCGAGGATATCGGTGCAGGCGACGCTACCGCCGAACTGCTGCCTGCCGACACCCGCGGTCATGCCGTGCTGACCTGCCGCGAAGATGCAGTGATCGCCGGCACGCCATGGTTCGACGCCTGCCTGCGCCGGATGGATCCGGCCGTGCAGATCGACTGGCATACCAGGGACGGCCAGCGGGTTCGGGCCGGCGCCGAGATCTGCCGCATGTCCGGCCATGCCCGTTCGCTGGTCAGCGCCGAACGCACCGCACTCAACTTCCTGCAGTTGTTGTCGGGTACTGCCACGGTGACGGCCGCGTACGTTGCCGCAGTCGCCGGCACGACGGTTCGTGTGCTCGACACCCGCAAGACCGTGCCCGGCCTGCGCGTCGCGCAAAAGTACGCGGTCCGATGCGGCGGCGGGCACAACCAGCGCATGGGTCTTTACGACGCGATCCTGGTCAAGGAAAACCATATCATCGCCGCCGGCAGCATCGCGGCGGCCATACAGGCGGCACGCCGGCTGCACCCGGAACTGTTGCTCGAAGTCGAAGTGGAGGACCTCGACGAGCTTGCCCAGGCGCTGGAAGCCGGCGTGGATCGGATCATGCTGGACAATTTCAGCCTGCCGCTCATGCTCGCGGCCGTCCGCCACACGGCCGGCCGCGTACCGCTGGAAGTCTCCGGCAATGTCGATCTGCAGACGATCGGCGAGTTCGCCCGCACCGGGGTCGATTTCATCTCGGTCGGCGCACTGACCAAGCACGTACGGGCAGTCGATCTGTCGCTGCGATTGCAGCTGACCTGATCGAAAATCTCGAATAACCCGGCTCGTAGCGCTTGTAGAGCGCACCCTGTGGGGGCTTCAGCCGCGGTGCTCTTGCTCTGATCAAGCCCAGAGCATCGCGGCTGAAGCCGCCCCCACAAAAAGGGTGCGCTCCTGCTCCTCGGGGTCATTCGAGGCGGCCTGGTTCCGCCCCCTGCACTCTTGCACGCGGCCGGCCATGCCCACACACTGCAGGCATGAACGATCTTTACAACCTGTTGCTGCTGCTGGGGCTGGGCGCCATTGTCGGGTTGTGGCTGAAGCTGAGCGTGTCGCGCGAACTCGCCGTGAAGGAAGCACGCCAGCAATGCCTGCACTATGGGCTGCAATTGCTGGATGAAACCGTCGGCCTGCGTGGGCTTCGTCTGCGCCAGGTCAATGGGCTGCGCAGGATCGAGCGCTGCTATGGCTTCGAGGTGAGCCTTGATGGCCATGACCGGGAAGCGGCACGCCTGTGGATGCTCGGCAGTTCACTGAGCGAATTGAGCCTGCCCACGGTCGGGTCGGCGTCGCGCGAATCGATTGCCCAGCCGGCCCTGAACGCCCCGATCAGCAACGTCGTGCAACTTCATACACGCCGCAACCGGGACGCGGATCGGCTGCATTGAGCGGAACGGGGGTGGCGCGCCGACGAGTCCGGTTATCGCGGCTCGTGGACGGCGGGCTGCGGCGACCTACTTGACCACGCGCAGATGCGGCGCGCCACGCTTCGGCTTGTCGCCGCCGCCGTCGGCATCGGACGCCGATGGCGCATCGTCGGGGCCGGCAGGGGACGGAGGCGATGGCGGGGTATCCCCACCTTCCTCGGCCGGAAACATCATGCCCTGGCCGTTTTCCTGCGCATACAGTGCCAACACCGCCTGCACCGGAATCTGGATGGCATTGCTGACGCCCGAGAAACGCGCCTGGAAACTGATCCACTCGTTGCCCAGGTCCAGATTGGCCACCGCGCGCATGGCCAGATTGAGCACTACCTGGCCGTTCTTGATCACCTGCGGCGGCACCCGCACGCCCGGGAACCCGGCATCGACCAGCACATACGGCGTCAGGTTGTTGTCGCTGATCCAGTCGTAGATCGCCCGCAGAAGATAGGGGCGATTGGAATTCATCGGGGGCAGTTCGTTCTTGCTCATGTTGCCGCCGCATGGAGTTGCCGCATGGCGTTTTCCTGGTCGGTCATGCTGCGCGCAAACCCCTGGCTGTTGAACAGTCGCTCGCCATAATCGATGATCGGCTTGCCGGCACGCCCCAGGTCGACGCCCAACCATGGCAGTCGCCAGATCACCGGTGCCACCAGGCAGTCGGTCAGGCTCATTTCCGCATTGAGAAAGAATTTCGATGCCTTGAACAACGGCAGCGTGGCCAGCAGCTGCTCGCGCAAGCGCTTTCGCGCCGCATCGGCCGCCCGGCCACCGGCACGAATGGCATCCACCTCGCTCAGCCAGTCCTTTTCGATACGTACCGCGGCAACCCGCAGACGTGCACGCGACTGCGGATCGATCGGCATCAACGGCGGATGCGGGTAGCGCTCGTCCAGGTATTCGCACACTACCGAGGTATCGAACAAGGTCAGGTCGCGATCGACCAGGGTCGGCGTGCTGGCATAGGGATTGAGGTCGATCAAATCCTGCGGGGGCTTGACCGGATCAACCAGCACCCGCTCATAGCTGACCCCTTTGGCGGCCAGCACCAGCCGTGCGCGATGACACTGGATGCCATCGACCGTGGTGTAAAGCGTAAGTGCGGCTTGCGAGCGAGCACTTGGGACCATGCGCTATTCCCCCCTCGATGAGACGACCGCGGCGGCTCGAGGCCACCGCGGTCGGATGATGCTACTCCGGCTTGTCGATTCGGCTCGAATCCCGTTTCGGTTCGGGCGAGTCGCCCCCGATCCTTGCCCTCCCCCACTGGCGCGCGGGGAGGGCAATCCGGGGGTATGCAAACTAGCTGCGTGCCGGATCATTCATGAACGTCTTTCCAATATTCCTTCTTGAGCATGTAGGCCAGCAGCGTGTAGACGGCGAGAAACAGCAGCACCCAGATGCCGTAGTGCTCACGCTGCATTGCCGCAGGCTCGGAGACATACTCGAGGAAATTGGTGAGATCGCGAGTTGCCTGCTGGTATTGGGCTGGCGTCAGCTTGCCGGGCTTGGAGAGTTCGAGCTTCTCCACCTCGTCGCTGCCGGGTTTTTTCACCGCGGTCTGCATGCCCTGCAGTTCCCATAGCGGAAACGGCATGGAGGCGTTCGGAAACACGGTGTTGTTCCAACCCACCGGACGGCTCGGATCCAGATAGAACGAGTTGAGGTAGCCATAGACCCAGTCGGCCGTGCGTGCGCGCACTTCCAGCGACAGGTCCGGCGGCGCCTTGCCGAACCACTTGCTTGCCGAAGCCTTCGGCATGTGCGAGATCACCGGGTCATTGAACTTCGAACCGGTGAAATCGAGGTTCTGCATCACTTCCTGTTCGGTCAGTCCAAGGTCCCCGGCCATGCGCGAATAGCGCATGTACTTGAGCGAATGACAGCCGACGCAGTAATTGAAGAACAGCTTGGCGCCGCGCTGCAGTGACGCCTGGTCACGCAGATTGGTCCCGGCTGACGGCAGTTCGCCACCCTCCGCCGCCGCCACCTGGATGCTGCTGCCCAGCAGCAAGCCAAGTGCCAGCACAATCGAGGAAAAATGCCGTTTAGTCATGCGTCGTCACCCGTTCCGGTACCGGCTTGGTCTTTTCCCAGCCAAGATGTGTGTACAGCCACAGAAACACGAAGTAGCCGAAGTAAATCGCCGTCATCGACCTGCCGAACATGTTTTCCCAGAACGTCACATCGACATGGCCGAACAGTTTCGGGATAAGTTCCGCCGTGAGATCGGTACCGACAGCACCCAGCCCGAAGAAGGCGAACACGAACAGCCCCAATGCCACCTTGTAACCGGTGCCGCGGTAGCGGATCGACTTGACTTCGCCGACATCGAACCACGGCAGGGCAAACAACACCGCGATCGAGGAGAACATCGCCAGCACGCCCCACACCGCCGTGCCGAACATCGCGGGGAACATGCGCACGATCGCGTAGAACGGAGTGAAATACCACACCGGCTTGATCTGCGCCGGCGTCACCAGGTTGTTCGCCCGGATGAAGTTGTCGTGCTCCAGGAACCAGCCGCCCAGCATCGGTGCGAAGAAGATGATGAAAGCGGCGATCATCAGGAATACGCCGACGCCGAACAGGTCCTTCACGGTGTAGTAGGGATGGAAGGGAATGCCGTCGGCCGGCTTCAGCGGATCCCAGCGGTTGCCCTTGGGCCCTTTCTTGATCTCGACGCCATCGGGATTGTTCGAACCCACCTCGTGCAGCGCGGCCAGATGCAGCACCACCAGCAGCAGCAGCACCAGCGGTAACGCGATCACATGCAGTGCGAAGAAGCGGTTCAGCGTGGCATCGGCAGGCAGGTAGTCGCCCATGATCCACTGGACCAGGGTGCTGCCGATCACCGGGATGGTGCCGAACAGCGAGATGATCACCTTGGCGCCCCAGAACGACATGTTGCCCCACGGCAGCACGTAGCCCATGAAGGCCTCGGCCATCAGCGCCAGGTAGATCAGCATGCCGAGCAGCCACACCAGCTCGCGCGGCTTCTTGAACGAGCCGTACATCATGCCGCGGAACATGTGCAGGAACACCACCACGAAGAACAGCGACGCGCCGGTGGAATGCATGTAGCGGATCAGCCAGCCCCACTCCACATCACGCATGATGTACTCGACCGAGTCGAACGCTCCGGCGGCGCTCGGGTTGTAGTTCATGGTGAGAAAAATGCCGGTCACGATCTGGTTGACCAGCACCAGCATCGCCAGCGAACCGAAGTAGTACCAGAGATTGAAGTTCTTCGGTGCGTAATACTCGGTCATGTGCTTGCGGTACATCGGCAGCATGCCCGGCGAACGCTCGACGACCCAGTCGCCCATGCGGGTGAATACGTTAGCCATCAGCCAGCCCCCTTCGGATCCACGCCGATCTGGATGTGGGTTTCATCCGCAAAATTATACGGTGGTATGACCATGTTCTTCGGTGCCGGCACGCCCTTGAACACGCGGCCGGAGAGGTCATAGCGCGACTTGTGGCAAGGGCAGAAAAAGCCGCCCTTCCAGTCCGGGTCGAACGGCTCGGGCTTGATCGCCGGCCACATTTCGGGCACGCAACCGAGGTGGGTGCAGATGCCGACCATAACCAGCCACTCCGGCTTGATCGAGCGATCGGGCCCCTTGATGTAGTCGGGCTGCTGGTCGACAGTCGAGTTCGGGTCCGACAGCCGCGGGTCGAGGCTGGGCAGTATTGCCAATTGCTCGGGAGTCCGATTGACCACGAAAACCGGCAGGCCGCGCCAAGCGAAATCCACCTTCTGGCCCAGCTCGATCTTGCTGATGTCGGCTATGACTGGCGCGCCTGCGGCTTTCGCGCGCGCGCTGGGTTCCCACGACTTGAGGAAGGGCACGGCCGCAGCGACGATTCCGACACCACCAACCACCGCAGTGGCTGCTGTAAGGAAACGGCGGCGACCGTGATCGACGACTTCATTCGCCATCAGGCTCTCCAGTACTTGTACTTGGCAATATCATGGTGGGTTTTTCGAACCCCGCAAAAATCCGGTTAGTGTAGCGGTGGGCTCGGCCCCGTACAATAAATCCACGGACTCCCGGGCAGTCTACGCAAGCGG
>DATKVA010000152.1:0-3837 GCA_035530315.1 Rhodanobacter sp.
TACCGAGCGGACCACTCTCCTACACGGGTGCACATTCATGCACACCACTGTGACGTCGGCCTCCACTCTCCGCGCGCCCTCCATCATCACCTTGTTTGCTCCGCGACAGCGCACCGACGAAGACGGCGGGATGTCTCCTACCAAAGTGCCACGGGTGCCCTGCGAGAACAGGGAGACACATCTCTCTGCCGAACACTGGCTGAGCACCGACAAGCTGCGCGCCGATCGGTTCGGGTGGAGTCCCGTGGCTGCTTTGGATAAGCTGCGGATCCGCCCATGCGTCGCCCGCGGCGGCGGACGTCGCGCTACCCTGTGAGGTCGATGATCCCGATGCGATTGCCAGCCGAGTTGCCGCCCCGTTGCGTGCGCGGCCGTGATGCAAGCTGCGACGCGGCCTGCGGAGCGGCCGCATGAGCGTGGATAGCGAGGCGGGCCACGCGCCCATGGCGCCCGCGGACCCGGTGATCGTGGTGCGCGCTCTGGACAAGACCTACGCCTCGGGCTTCCACGCGCTGAAGAATATCGACCTCACGGTTCGCCGTGGCGAGATCTTCGCGCTGCTCGGGCCCAACGGCGCCGGCAAGACCACGCTGATCAGCATCATCTGCGGCATCGTCAATCCCGGCAGCGGCTCGATCGCGGTCGACGGCCACGATGTGGTGCGCGACTTCCGCGTCACGCGCTCGATCATCGGCCTGGTGCCGCAGGAGCTGACCACCGATGCCTTCGAAACAGTCTGGAACACGGTCAGCTTCAGCCGCGGGCTGTTCGGCAAGCCGGCGAACCCCGCGCACATCGAGCAGGTGCTGAAGGATCTCTCGCTGTGGGACAAACGCAACAACCGGATCCTGACCCTGTCCGGCGGCATGAAGCGGCGCGTGATGATCGCCAAGGCGCTTTCGCACGAGCCGCGCGTGCTGTTTCTGGACGAGCCCACGGCCGGCGTGGACGTGGAGCTGCGCCGCGACATGTGGGCGATGGTGCGGCGGCTGCGCGCCGGCGGCGTCACCATCATCCTGACCACGCACTACATCGACGAGGCCGAGGAGATGGCCGACCGCGTGGGCGTGATCAACAAGGGCGAGCTGATCCTGGTGGAGGACAAGGCCGTGCTGATGCACAAGCTCGGCAAGAAGCAGCTGACCCTGCAACTGCAGCCGCCGCTGGACGCGCTGCCCGATACACTGGCCGCCGCCTACGCGCTGGAGCTCGGCGCGAACGGCACCGAACTCACCTACACCTACGACACCCAGGCGCAGCGCACCGGCATCACCTCGCTGCTGCGCGACCTGGGCCAGGCCGGCATCGGCTTCAGGGACCTCAGTACGCAGCAGAATTCGCTGGAGCAGATTTTCGTCGACCTGGTGAGGAAGGGCGCATGAATCTTTACGCGGTCCGCGCGATCTACCGTTTCGAGATGGCGCGCACCTGGCGCACGCTGATGCAGAGCGTGGCCTCGCCGGTGCTGTCGACCTCGCTGTATTTCGTGGTGTTCGGATCGGCGATCGGCTCGCGCATCACCAGCGTGGAAGGGATCAGCTACGGGGCCTTCATCATCCCCGGCCTGATCATGCTGTCGCTGCTGACGCAGAGCATCTCCAACGCCTCGTTCGGCATCTACTTTCCGAAGTTCGTGGGCACCATCTACGAGGTGCATTCGGCGCCGCTGTCCTATATCGAGATCGTGATGGGCTACGTCGGCGCGGCGGCGTCCAAGTCGGTGCTGGTCGGGCTGATCATCCTGGCCACCGCGCGGCTGTTCGTCGACTATCACATCGCCCATCCGCTGTGGATGCTGGCGTTCCTGCTGCTGACCGCGGTCACCTTCAGCCTGTTCGGTTTCATCATCGGGATATGGGCGGACAACTTCGAGAAGCTGCAGGTGATCCCGCTGCTGGTGATCACGCCGCTGACCTTTCTCGGCGGCAGCTTCTACTCGATCCACATGCTGCCGCCGCTCTGGCAGAAGGTGACGCTGTTCAATCCGGTGGTGTACCTGATCAGCGGTTTCCGCTGGAGTTTCTACGGCTTGGCGGACGTGAGCGTGGGCATCAGCCTTGCCGCGACCCTCGGGTTCCTGGCGACCTGCCTGGCGGTGGTGTGGTGGATCTTCCGCACCGGCTGGCGGCTGAAGGCATGAGGCGGCGGCGAACGCGGCGGAAGCAGGGGGCGTGCCCGGCTTTCTGTCCGGGGCTGGGCCTCAATCGCGATCGGGCGCGCCGAGCGGGAAGTAGCTGCGATAGGGCCGTGCCTCGTCGACCGCGCGCGCGAAGGACGGGCGCGCCAGCAACCGCTGCCGGTAGGCAGTGACGTTCGCAAGCGACGGGTCGATGCGATGCGTCCAGTCGGCGTAGAACAGGAACGGCGCGGCGCCGCAATCGGCCAGGCTGAAACCGTCGCCGGCCGCCCATTTGCGGCCGGCCATGTGCCGGTCGAGCCAGGCGTAGGCGGTGTCGAGCATCGTCCGCGCCTCGGTCACGCCGTGCGCGTCGCGCAACGCTTCCGGGCGCAGGCGGTCGGCCACCACCTTCTGCTGCGGCGTGGAGACGTAGTTGTCGAAGAAGCGGTCCAGCATCCGCACCTCCAGCGCGGCCTTCGGATCCGCGGGGACCAGGCGCACCGGGCC
Source organism: Rhodanobacter sp. (assembly GCA_035530315.1). GTDB lineage: Bacteria > Pseudomonadota > Gammaproteobacteria > Xanthomonadales > Rhodanobacteraceae > Rhodanobacter. The sequence goes on from DATKVA010000152.1 coordinate 2,627, forward strand.
GGGGTGGTACAGGTCCAGGTACTCGACGATGCAGCTGGCCTCGAGCACCGTGCGTTCGCCGTCGACCAGTAGGGGGAAGCGCTTTATCGGCCACAGCGCGGCCAGTTCGGCGTTGGCATCGGCATCTTCGAGTGTCCGGTAATCGAACGGCGTGTCGCTCTCGTACAGCGCAACCAGAACCTTCTGGCAGTACGAGGAAAACGGGTGGGCGTAGAGCTTAGGAGGCGTCGTCGACATCGGCAGGTTCTCGCTGGTGAGGTGTTTCATCCACGACGAACGGGCCGGCACGGAATCGACATCGGAACATCGGGAGGCTGGCACCTGAAGCCTGGGTGGGCAGCTTTCCCGCGACGGACAGCGGGGGCGAGGCCATGTCGTGGCTACATCATTGATCTGACCGCTGGCATGGCGGCATGCGACGACGGCCACGGGAAACGATCATGGACGCGCCTTGTGCACTGACCTGTCGAACTACGGTATCCGCGTTCGTCCTGCGAAGCGAGAGCCGACCTGTGCCGACCGAGGCGAAAGCCATGGGTAATATCCAGCTGCATCGTGTTCCCATGGCCAAATGGTTGCCGCCCAACGGGCTCACCGGCAAGATGCATCACATGGACGCCAGGGTGGGCGGCGGCTACAAGATGTCGTTCACCCATTTCACGACGGGCAAGAGCCACGCATTCGGCGGCACCTACGTCGAACTGCAGCGGGCAAGCGACTTCGCTCCACCGATCAGTTCGATGATCCATGCCGGACGGTTCATGCCGTCTCTGATCCGCCTGCACGGATCGTGCACGCCCATGCGGCGAACATGTACGGGAGGTGGCCATGGGGTGGTCCATGGCCGTGTTCCGGCAGGCAGGAGGCATGCGGCATGATTGGGCGACGGCTGCACGGGTTTCGGCGCGTGGGCGACGCCATCGTCCTGTCCTGCATTGCGCTTGCCGGCGGTACTGCCTGGGCACAGCAGTCGCCGGCACTGGATCGCGTGAGCATCTGGCTGGGCGGCTACTACGCTCACGCCGACACCGTGGTCGGTGCCCGCGACAATGGCGGGCCGGCCAGCGGCAACATCGACCTGGAAAACGATCTCGGCTTCAACGACCACAAGACCATTCCCCGCGTGCGCCTCGACGTGCTGCTTGGCGACAGCCAGGGCCTTTCGCTGGACTACTACGGCGTCAGCCGTTCCGGCAGCAGGAGCCTGGCTC
>DATKVA010000153.1:0-19688 GCA_035530315.1 Rhodanobacter sp.
TACCGAGCGGACCACTCTCCTACACGGGTGCACATTCATGCACACCACTGTGACGTCGGCCTCCACTCTCCGCGCGCCCTCCATCATCACCTTGTTTGCTCCGCGACAGCGCACCGACGAAGACGGCGGGATGTCTCCTACAAAAGCCGTGCCCGCAAGCGCGCTCCGGGACGCTCCTGCCTGCCGGCGTACCGACATGCGCGAACCCGGCGCAGCTCTGTTTCAGCCCGCCTGTCGAGCGCAATTTCTTTCATCGCACGCTGGCGGCTTGTAGGCAATCCGCATCGGAAAACGTAGTCCTTCCCCTACATTTTGTGAGCCACAGTCGGGTAACGCCTGAGGCCATTGGTTGCTTGTGATCGTGGGTTCTTGCGGTGGCACGCAACTCAGAAAAATTCCTATAGCCACTCGCCGTCCCGATGCGGAATCATGCAAAGACGCCTGCAGGAAGACGACGCGTCGGCGTCTTTGGAAAGCAGACAAAAATCCGTCAGTGAAAGGATGCATACGTTTTGTCGCAGGGCCTGTTTCGCCAGGAAGTCATCGACGCTAAGCGCGGCGAGTGGCTGGGGTCCATCATCGTGGCGCCGCCGCTGTCGCGCTGGCTGCTCACCGCGCTGGCGCTGATCCTGGCTGCCGCGATCCTGCTGTTTCTGTTCTTCGGTCATTACACCCGCCGCGAAACAGTCAGCGGACAACTGGTGCCGAGCGCTGGTCTGCTCAACATCGCGGCTCCCAGCGTCGGCACGATCACCCGCGTGCACGTGCACGACGGCCAGGCCGTCAAGGCCGGCGACGTGCTGCTTGAACTCTCCAGCGAGCAGGACAGCGCCACGCTGGGCGATACCCATGCGCTGGTGGGGCGGCAACTGGATGCCCAGCGCGCGCGATTGCAGGCCGACCTGCTCAATCAGCGGCAGCTGTCACAGCAACAGGCCGAGGCATTGCGGGCCAAGGCAGCACTTTTACGATCGCAATTGACCCAGATCGCCGGACAGCTGGCGATCCAACGGCAGCAGGTCACCAGCAACCAGCACATGCTGGCGCGCTTCGAGCCCCTGGCTGCCAAAGGTTATGTCTCAGGAATGCAGATCCAGCAGCAGCGCACCGCCGTGCTCGATGCGCAAACCCAGTACAAGGCGCTGGTACGTCAGCAACTGGATACCCGCCAGCAACTCGATACCGCGCAGCAGCAACTGGCCCAATTGCCGCTGGACGACGCCAGCAAGCGCAACGACACCGAGCGGCAGCTCTCGTCGATTGCGCAGTCGATGGCGCAGAACGAAATGCAGCGCGCCGTGGTGTTGCGCGCGCCGCGCGACGGGGTGATTTCCACCGTGCTGCTGAAGGAAGGGCAGATGGTCAGCGCCGGCCAGCCGCTGCTGTCGATCCTGCCTGCGGGTTCCACCTTGCAGGCGCAACTGCTGGTGCCCAGCCGCGCCATCGGCTTCATCGAGCCGGGTAGTCGCGTGGTGCTGCGCTATCAGGCATTTCCCTATCAGAAGTTCGGCCAGCAGTACGGCCGGGTGACGGACATTTCCCGCAGCGCCCTCAGTCCCGCCGACCTTGTGGCACTGGTGGGGCAGTCGTTGCAGCAGCAGGAACCGCTGTACCGCGTTCAAGTGGCGCTCGACAGCCAGCATGTGCTGGCTTACGGCAGGCAGGAGCCGGTGAAGCCGGGTATGGCGCTGGACGCCGATATCCTGATGGATCGCCGACGGCTGATCGAGTGGGTATTCGAGCCGTTGTACGGCATGGCGCATCATCTGACAGGAGCTGCCGCGCATGGCTGACGGTAGCCCGCAAGCACAGGCCGCTTCGTCATCACGCGGCTATCGCGCCGCGTTGCAGTTCGGCTGGTACCGGGCGCTGCCGATGATGCTGCAGACCGAGGCGGCGGAATGCGGGGTGGCCTGCCTGGCCATGATCGCCAGCTTTCACGGCCACGATGTCGATCTGGCCGGCTTGCGCCGGCGCTTTTCCACCTCACTCAAGGGCACCACCTTGGCCCGGGTGATGACCATGGCAGGCCAATTGGGTTTGACCTGTCGCCCACTCAAGCTGGATCTGGAGGATCTGAGTCAACTCAAGACACCGTGCGTGTTGCACTGGGACCTCAACCACTTTGTGGTGCTGAAAAGCGTCGGCAAGCGAAGCGCGGTGATTCACGATCCGGCGCGCGGACTCCGCAAGCTGCGCATGAACGAAGTCTCCGAGCATTTCACCGGCGTGGCGCTCGAGCTTAGCCCGGCTGCCGACTTTGCACCGGTCAGCGAGCGCCAGGCGATCTCTCTGCGCGCACTGGCCGGCACCGTTCGCGGCTTGCTGCCGGCGCTGGCGCAAATCCTGCTGCTGGCCTTGGCGCTGGAAGTCTTCGCGCTGGCGGGGCCGTTCTACATGCAATGGGTACTCGACCAGGTACTGGTCTCGGCCGACCGCGATTTGCTGACCCTGCTCGGTCTGGGCTTCATCGGCATCGCCATCTTCTCGGCGATCATTACCGCCGCGCGTTCCTGGGCAGTCACCTGGCTCGGCGCCACGCTCAACGTGCAATGGGCCAGCAACCTGTTCGGTCACTTGATGCGCCTGCCGCTGGACTGGTTCGAGAAGCGTCATGTGGGCGACGTGGTGTCGCGCTTCGGTTCCATCCAGACCATTCAGCGCACGCTGACCACGCAGTTCATCGGCTCGCTGCTGGACGGGCTGATGTCGCTGGTCACCCTGGTGGTGATGGGGTTCTACAGCCTGTGGCTCACTGTGCTGGTGGTGGGGCTGTTCCTCGCCTACGGCCTGATCCGCTGGGTCTTCTTCAACCCGCTGCGCCGAGCGAACGAGGAGCAGATCGTCTATGGCGCCCGCCAGCAGAGCGAGCTGCTGGAATCCATTCGCGGCGCGATGCCGATCAAACTGGCCAACAAGCAGGACGAGCGGTTGTCGCGCTACGCCAACGCCACGGTGTCCACCGCCAATCGCGAGTTAGGCATCCAGCGTCTGGGTATCGCATTCACCCTGAGCAACCAGCTGATGTTCGGCATCGGCCGCGTGGCGATGATCTGGATTGCCGCCACACTGGCTCTGGACGGCAAGTTCTCTGCCGGCATGCTGATTGCGTTCATTGCCTACGCCGACCAGTTCACCAGTCGCGCCGCCGGCCTGATCGACAAATGGGTGGACTTTCGCATGCTGAAGCTGCACGCGGAGCGGGTGGCGGACATCGCCATGACGGCGCCGGAGAAGAGTGCCGAGACCGAATGGGTTGGCCCGATGCCCGAGGCCAGCATCGCATTGCACAACGTCAGTTTCCGCTACGCCGAGGGCGAGCCATGGATCCTCAAGGACTGCAACTTGCGCATCGAGACGGGTGAATCAGTGGCCATTGTCGGACCCAGCGGCTGCGGCAAGAGCACGCTGGCGAAGATCGTGCTGGGCTTGCTGCAACCGACCGCAGGTGAAGTGCGCTTCGGCGGCATCGACATCCGCAAGTTGGGCCTGGAAACCTATCGCCAATGGATTGGTGCCGTGATGCAGGACGACCAGCTGTTTGCCGGCTCCATCGCCGACAACATCAGCTTTTTCGACCCCGAGACCACGCCGGTGAAAGTGGAGGCCGCTGCTCGCCTGGCGGCGATCCATGACGACATCATGGCGATGCCGATGGCCTATCAGAGCCTGGTGGGTGACATGGGCTCAAGTTTGTCGGGTGGGCAGAGGCAGCGGGTGGTTTTGGCAAGGGCGCTGTATCGGCGACCGAAGTTGCTGGTGTTGGATGAGGCGACCAGCCACCTGGATATCAATCGCGAGCAGCAGGTCTGCGCTGCGGTTAATCGTTTGGCGGTCACCCGGTTGGTGATTGCGCATCGTACCGAGACTATTGCCAATGCACAGCAGGTGCTGGTAGTCGCCAATGGCACAGCGCAACCCATCCCGTCACGTTCACGCGAAGTGGAGGTGATGGGGTAGCAGACGGTTGCAAAAAATATCGGCTTCTTCAGCCGAGCTGCCACATCAACTGAGATCGGAGTTGCCGAATGACTTGTACCTATTCATTGGGAAATTACCTTAAGCCATTAACGTCTCTCGGAGAATATGGCGGCACGCAGGGAATTACCATAAGCGCATTGGAGCGACTTTAAAAGTTGAAGCCACTCGGTGTTGAGATATCCGTGCAAAAGCGATGCTAGGCAAAAAATATAAGATTTGGTCAAACTGTAGCGTCCGAATAATCAGTTTGATCATGGTCGCACCAAAAAATGGTGCAAATTTGGAAGTTTAAATCTAGGAGAACGAAATGTCATTTTGTGAAGCCATGCGTGAACTGAACCAATATGAAGTAACTGAAGTGACCGGATGTGGGTATGCACCGCTTTACGCAGCGGAGGCATTGGGAGCCACGAGCATGGGAGTGATCGCCGGCGTTGTGTCCTCAGCGGTACTCACCCCTGCAGGTGGCGTTCTAGTTGGCATAGCGGTCAGTGACGTAATAGGATTAGGTTTTGTGGGAATCAATTCTCTCCTTGGGATGTGAGTTGGTGACTGCTTTCCCAGTCGCATCGAAGCGCATTGCGATGTGGTTGATGCGACTGGGTCTTACTGAGGAACGTTTATGAAACGTATATCAAATGTCCGGTTAGCGCTTGCCGTTCTAGGGGTATTGTGGATCCCTGCAATAATGTCGACTGGGCTTGTGCTCGTTTGGCGTTCATGGTTTCCCAATCATGGTGGTAACGGAATAATCTACGCTTTGGCGTTTTTTATTGCATCAGCGGCTACCGCATCTTTCGTTCTATTTTGGATTCGGCGCCGGGAGCCGTAAAAAAATAGTAGAAGCGCGCCAGCACCAAAATGGGCTCTCTCGCGTCTGGTGTGGTTGACGTGAGGTAGATCTTGCAGCGGCCGCTGGATAGATGCTTAGGTAATTCGCGACGATTTCAGCCTTCATTTGGGTGCATAAAGTGTCCGCTACAACAAAATTTTATGATACACTTATGGGTAAACTCCTTCTTTTCTATGAAAATCAGAAGCACGTTGCCCCAGTCCATTCCAAACATCATGGTCTAGATAAGAAGTTAATAATATCTATGACATCTTATGGGCCGCGATTCAGGTGGCTGCACCTAACGATACATAGCCTTCTTGAGCAAACTGTCATTCCAGATATGCTTGTCTTATGGATTTCTGAAGAAGAAATGGAAAATCTTCCAGATTCCGTTAATGAGCTAAGCGACAAAATTAATATTCAGCCGACACAAAATATCTATTCCTATAAAAAAATAATTCCCACGCTACATATGTATCATGATGCCCACATTGTGATATGTGATGACGATATTTATTATCCCAGGCACTGGCTTGAGGACCTTGTGTGTGGGTTGGTTAGTAACAGAAGGGCTATATTGGCGCATATGATGCATCGATTCCACTTTTTGCCGGACGGCGAACTGGCCCCTTATTACGACTGGAGCTTCGATGTTCAGGACAATAGGGCGCGTACACGTAGCTCAGACACAATGGCTGTTGGCGTAGGTGGAGTGTTGTACCCGTCCGGCAGCTTGCATGCTGATGTGACTGACGAGTCACTTTTCAGCGAACTATGTCCTAAAGGAGACGATCTTTGGCTTTTTGTTATGTCCAGGTTAAATGGATTCCTTCCAGTTAAGGTTGGCAACAGATTGCACCCGATCTTTTGGCCTGACACTCAGTCGGTTGGGATGTTCAAAGAAAATATGTATAGAGGTGGAAATGACGATATTGCAATTTCTAAGTTGAAGTCGCATTACGGGGATGAAATTTTTAGTGCCGTTGTTACGGGCGAAGTGCAGGGCCGTTGATTCACTTGCAATAGATAAACCTCAGCGATCCCCGTCGTCGTGGTCTGAACGACCGATCCCGCCCATTTTGCATACCGCGCCATGCGCCGCAGGACCGTGAACCCCGAACGCGCCCGGCGCGCTTGATCCCGATTCATCCACAACAACAAGGACAGATCTGATTAAGCGTAAGCGGCCGGTGACGACATACTGTGTTGGAGCTGACGCATGCCGTGCCAGAGCGTTCAGAGGCGCAGAGCCATGGATAGGGCGGAGCTGTTGCCGTCGATCGGTTGCGGTAGGAACGCCGGTTGCCCTGCGCCCCGCGCAGTGCAGGCGCGCGAGAACACCAGTACGCCATCCCGGTTTGAATGACCGATTCGCTTCACCCGGCACTGCCCATCGCACTTGGCGACTCCACCTGATCCATCACCCCCAAGGACAAATCCAATGAAGCATCAAGTCATGCAATTGGCCGCCGCGATTGCGCTGGCCCTCGCCGCCGGGACGGCCGCCGCCAGCGGGTCGAACGACGTCACCCGCGCCACCCTCGACAATGGCCTGCGCGTGGTGATCGTGCGCGACACGCTGGCGCCGGTGGTGACGACGGAGATCAATTATCTGGCCGGTTCGGACGAGGTGCCGGCGGGGTTTCCGGGCACGGCGCATGCGGTGGAGCACATGATGTTCCGCGGCAGTCCGGGGCTGTCGAAGGATCAGCTGGCGGCGATCGCGGCGAACATGGGCGGCGCGTTCAACGCGGACACCACGCAGGGCGTGACGCAGTATTACTTCGTGGCGCCGGCACAGGATCTGAACGTGGCGCTGCATGTGCAGAGCCTGCGTATGCGCGGGGTGGACATGGACGCCGCGGCGTGGGCGAAGGAGCGCGGTGCAATCGAGCAGGAGGTCTCGCGCGACCTGTCCAACCCGGCCTACAAGTTCTACGAGCAGTTGCAGGCGCAGCTGTTCGAGGGCACGCCGTATGCGCATACGGCACTGGGCACGCGCGCCTCGTTCGACAAGACCACGGCGGCGATGCTCAAGCAGTTCCACGACCGCTGGTATGCGCCGAACAACGCGATCCTGGTGATCGCCGGCGACGTCGATCCGGCGACCACGCTGGCTACGGTGAAGGCCGATTTCGGCGACATCGCGCGCAAGACCCTGCCGGCACGGCCCACGTTCGCGTTCAAGCCGGTGCAGGCGAAGACGGTCAAGTTGCCCACCGACAGCCCGTACGGCTCGGTGTACCTGGGCTACCGCATGCCGGGCGCGCTGTCGAAGGATTACGCCACCGCCACGGTGCTGGCCAGCGCGCTGGCGTCGCAGCGCGCGGCACTGTTCGGCATGGGCATGGACGGCACGGCGCTGTATGGCACTTTCGGCGCCAACCTGATGCCACAGGCGGGTTTCGGCATGGCAGTAGGGATCTTCCCGAAGGGCGGCAACCCGCAGCCGGTGCTCAAGCGCATGCAGTCGATCCTGGCCGAAGCTGCTGCCAAGGGCATCGATCCGGCGCTGATCGAGGCGGCCAAGCGCAAGGCGATCGCCGCACTGGAGTTCAAGAAGAATTCGGTGGACGGCCTGGCCAATGCGTGGTCGAGCGCACTGGCGTTCCAGGGGCTGGATTCGCCCGATGCGATGAAGCAGGCGATCGAGGCGGTGACGCCGGATGCCGTGAATGCGCTGGCCAGGACCACGTTCGATCCGGCGCATGCGGTCACTGCGATCCTGACCCCGGAAAGCTCCGGCAAGCCGGTGGCCGGCAAGGGCTTCGGCGGCGCCGAGAGCTTCGCGTCCAGCCCCGACAAGCCGGTGGTGCTGCCGGACTGGGCGGCGCATGCGTTCGACCAGCTTTCGGTGCCGCGCTCCACGCTGTCGCCGGTGAAGACCACGCTGCCGAACGGCCTCACCCTGATCGTGCAGCCGGAGTCGATCAGCGACACGGTGGAAGTGTTCGGCCAGATCAAGACCAACGAGGACCTGCAGGCGGCGAAGAATCAGGAGGGTGTGGCAGACGTGCTCGGGGGGCTGTTTCCATTCGGTACCACCCACTTCAACCGCTTGCAGTACCAACAGGCGCTGGATGCGATCAGCGCGAGCGCGAATGCCGGTGCCCGCTTCTCGCTGGCGGTGCCGTCGGCGCATTTCGCCGAGGGCATGAAGTTGCTGGCCGACAACGAGCTGCATCCGGCGCTACCCCCGCAGGCGTTCGCAGTGGTGCAGCATCAGGTGGCGGGCATGGTGGCCGGGCAGATCCAGTCGCCGGACTTCCTGGCGCGCTATGGCATGGACAAGGCGCTGCTGCCGGCCGGCGATCCCGGGTTGCGCTTCGCCAAGCCGCTGAACGTGATGCGGCTGACCCTGAACCGGGTGGAGCGCTACTACGTGCATACGTTCCGGCCCGACATGACCACGATCGTGATCGTCGGCAAGGTCGATCCGGCGCAGGCGAAGTCGGTGGTCGAGGCGACCTTCGGCGGATGGAAGGTCAGCGGGCCCAGGCCGGACGTGGATTACGCCGCAGTGCCGGCGAACAAGCGCAGCCAGTTCCACGTGCCCGACGCCAGCGCGACGCAGGACAGCGTGCAGCTGTCGCAGACCATCGACGTCACCCGTGACGATCCGGCGCGTTACGCGCTCAACCTCGGCAACCAGGTGCTGGGCGGCGGCTTCTACGCCTCGCGGCTGTATCGCGATCTGCGCGACAAGAGCGGTCTGGTCTACAACGTCAGTTCCAGTTTCAATCTGGACAAGCACCGCGGCACCTACTCGGTTTCCTACGGCAGCGACCCCGACAAGGTAGCGGCGGCGCGGGCGATGGTGATCCGGGATCTGAAGCAGATGCAGAGCGAGCCGGTATCCGGGAGCGACCTGAAGCGCGCCAAGGGCATCCTGTTGCGGCAGATTCCGCTCGGCGAGTCCAGCTTCGGTGCCATCGGCGGCCAGCTGCTGCAACTGTCGATCGAGGACAAGCCGTTGGATGCGATGACCATCGCCGGCCAGCACTACCTGCAGCTCACCGCGCCGCAAGTGCAGCAGGCCTATGCGAAGCACATCCGTCCAGATGACTTCGTCACCGTGGTGAAGGGGCCGATGCCGTAGGAGCGCACCCTGTGCGCGATGGGCTCGGCGGGAAACGGGCATCGCCCACAAGGTGGGCTCCTACAGGTACGGCTTGCCTACCGTAGGAGCGCACCCTGTGCGCGACCGCTCTTGGCTTTTGCAGGAGCGGCTTCAGCCGCGATGCTTTTGGCTTGGTAAGAGCAAGAGCATCGCGCGCAAGCACGCTCCTACAACTTCTGCAAAAGCATTCGCGCACTTCGGTGCGCTCCTACTTCAGCAGCGAGCGCAACATCCAGGCGGTTTTCTCGTGTTCCTTCAGGCGGCCGGTGACCATGTCGGCGGTGCCTACGTCGCCGACGGCATCGGCTTCCTTGATGGTGCCGCGGGCGGTGTGCGCGGCCAGCTCGTGGCCTTCGACGAGCTGGTTCACCATCTCCTTCCAGTCCGGCACGCCGGCCTCTTCCTTGATCGAAGTGAGCTTGCCGAACTGGCTGTACGAACCGGGCGCGAACACGTCCAGCGTACGGATGCGCTCGGCCACTTCGTCGGCGGCCAGCCACAGCGCGTTGTACTGCGCTTCGAACATCGCGTGCAGGCTGTTGAATTCGGGTCCGGTGACGTTCCAGTGGAAACTGTGGGTCTTCAGGTACAGCGAGTAGGTGTCGGCCAGCAGCTTGGACAGATGCTTGGCGACCTGCTCGCGATCCTTCTTGGCGATACCGATGGAAATGGCCATGTGCTTCTCCTTATTCGGGGTTGAGGGATGTCTTGGAGCCCGGCGGACTCTGGTTGGCCGAGCGGCGAACCCGTCTGTGCGGCCCGCCATCCGCCGCTTGATGCCGATGGAACCGCCATGGGCCGGCGAAACGTCGAGTTCTGTCCTCGCACAGCCGATTTCTCGCCTCGACCGCCAAAGTCCGACACGCTCCTTGCATGAACACTAACGGCTCGGCACGTGACGGGAAAATGAATCCTTTCGATGCCGCCGATAGTCAACGGCTATCATGGGCGGCCTGATTGGCCGATCCCCCATGTCTGCACCCGATGCCACCACCGCCAACCATCGCCTGCGCAGCGTGCGCAAGGCGCTGGATTCGGTCTCAAGCCGCGACTTCGGCCGCCTGCTGGGCCGTTGGCGTGCGCTGTCGCGGCGGCTCGACGAGACCCGGCTGGCGGCGCTGATCGCGGATATCGAGGCATCGGCCGCCAGCCGCCGCGCACGGGTAGCCGCGAAGCCGCCGATCCGGCTGGACGAATCCCTGCCGATCACCGCGCGCGCCGAGGAAATCGTCAAGCTGATCCGTGCGCATCAAGTAGTGGTGATCGCCGGCGAAACCGGTTCGGGCAAGACCACCCAGTTGCCGAAGATGTGCCTCGCCGCCGGGCGCGGCGAGGCGGGCATGATCGGCTGCACGCAACCGCGACGGCTGGCCGCGCGTTCGATGGCGCGGCGCGTGGCCGAGGAACTCGGCAGTCAGGTCGGCGAGATCGTCGGCTTCCAGGTGCGCTTCAACGACCAGGTATCCGCGCGCACCCTGGTCAAGTTCATGACCGACGGTATCCTGCTGGCCGAGACGCAGGGCGACCCGTGGCTCAGTGCCTACGACACCATCATCATCGACGAGGCGCACGAGCGCAGCCTCAACATCGATTTCCTGCTCGGTTACTTGAAGCGGCTGGCGGACAAGCGGCCGGATCTGAAGATCATCGTCACCTCGGCCACCATCGACACGGCGCGTTTCGCCGAGCACTTCGGCGGCGCCCCGGTGGTCACGGTGGAAGGACGCGCGCATCCGGTGGAGCTGCGCTGGCGGCCCGTCGATGCCTCGGCCCCTGCTGTAGGAGCGCACCCTGTGCGCGAAAGCTCTTCGCCGTTGCGCGAAAGCTCTTCGCCGTCGCAGCAGAAAGAGCATCGCGCACAGGGTGCGCTCCTACGGCGATCGCGCGAGACGATGCAGCAAGGCAGCGCCGAACACATTGCCGCGGTGCTGGACGAGATCACTCACGAGGATCCGCGCGGCGACGTGCTGGTGTTCCTGCCAGGCGAGCGCGAGATCCGCGACGCGCATCTGCTGCTGTCGCGCCGGCAGTATCGCGAGACCGAGATCCTGCCGCTGTATGCGAGGCTCTCCGCGGGCGACCAGGACCGCGTGTTCAAGCCCGGCCCGAAGCGCCGCGTGGTGCTGGCGACCAACGTGGCCGAGACTTCGCTCACCGTGCCGCGCATCTGCTACGTGATCGACACCGGCACCGCGCGGGTGAAGCGCTACAGCCAGCGCAGCCAGCTCGAACGGCTGCACGTGGAGCCGGTGGCGCAGGCCGCCGCCGACCAGCGCAAGGGCCGCTGCGGCCGGGTCGGCCCGGGCATCTGCTATCGCCTGTACGACGAGGCCGATTTCGCCGCGCGCGCCGCGTACAGCGATCCGGAACTGCTGCGCTCGTCGCTGGCCAACGTGATCCTGCGCATGCTGGCGTTGCAGCTGGGCGAGGTGGAGGCGTTCCCGTTTCTGGAGGCGCCCGACCCGCGCGTGGTGGCGGACGGCTACCGGCGCCTGGCCGAGATCTCGGCGATCGACGAGGCGCGCAAGCTCACGCCGATCGGCCGCACCCTGGCGCGTCTGCCGATCGACGTGCAGCTGGCGCGCATGCTGGTCGAGGGCGAAAAGCTGCACTGCCTGCGCGAGCTGCTGACCATCGTCAGTTTCTTGAGCGTGCAGGATCCGCGCGAGCGCCCCGCCGACGCGCGCCAGCAGGCCGATGCGGCGCACGCCCTGTTTGCCGACCCGAAATCTGATTTCGTGGGCGTGCTGAACCTGTGGCGCGCCTATCACGAGGCCCACGAGGAACTCACCCAGTCGAAACTGCGCGACTGGTGCTCGCGGCATTTCCTCAGCTTCATGCGCCTGCGTGAATGGCGCGAGCTGCATCGGCAGCTGCTGCTGGTGGTGGGGGAGCTGGGTTGGACGCTGGAGGCGGGCCTTGCTCCCTCCCCCCCGCGGAGAGAGGGTCGGGGTGAGGGGGCGCGCTCGCGGCAGACTCCGCGCGCCGGCACGGTGGCGGCACGGAAGAGCGCAGGTAGGAGAGATTCCCGCGAGCATCCGCCCCTCACCTCGATCCTTTCCCCAGAGGGGAGAGGAGGCGAACGCGAAGAGCGATCTGTTGATGGCGAGGCCGCCGGTCTCTACGAGGCGATCCATCGCTGTTTGTTGGCCGGTCTGCCGACCCAGGTCGGGCGCAAGGACGAGAAGGGGGTTTACCTTGGTACGCGCGAGCGCAAGTTCCAGGTGTTCCCCGGCTCGGCGCTGTCCAAGGCGCCGCCGAACTGGATCTTCAGCGCGCAGATCCTCGATGTCGGCGGGCGCGTGTGGGGCATGATGAATGCGCGCGTCGAGCCGCTGTGGATCGAGCAACAGGCGGCGCATCTGTTGCGCACGAGCTGCCGCGATGCGCACTGGTCGAAGAAGCGCGGCGCGGTGGTGGCGTACGAGCAGGTGAGCCTGTTCGGCCTGGTGCTGGTGGAGAAACGGCCGGTGACGTTCCAGGCGCAGGACCCGGCACTGGCACATGCGATCTTCCTGCGCGAGGCGCTGACCCGCGGCGACATCGATGCGCGTGCCGATTTCGTGCGCGCCAACCAGCGCGTGTTGCAGGAAGCGGCCGATATCGAGGCGAAGCAGCGGCGCGAGGGGTTGATCCGCCACGAGGACGATCTGGTGGCGTTCTTCGAAGGCAAGCTGCCCGCAGAGATCGCCAGCAGCCGCGCGCTGGATGCGTGGTATCGCAAGGCGCGCCCGGCCGAGCAGGCGGCGTTGCGCTGGTCGCTGGACGACGTGCTGGCCGGCGGCGCCGCACTCGATGCAAGGGCCTTTCCCGCGGTGCTGGAGATCCCGCCGCAACGCTACCGGCTGGAATACCGTTTCGTGCCCGGCGACGACGCCGACGGCGTGACCCTGCATCTGCCGCTGGCGATGCTCAATGCATTGCCGGCGGCACGGTGCGAATGGCTGGTGCCCGGCCTGCTGGGCGACAAGGTGGCCGAACTGATTCGCGGCCTGCCGAAGTCGCTGCGTCGCAACTTTGTGCCGGCGCCGGATTTCGCGCGGGCCTTCGTCGAGGCCGAAGCGCCGCGCGACGAACCGCTGGCCAAGGCCTTGGCGGCGTTTCTCAAGCGCGCCACGGGCGTGGACATAGGCGCGGTCGAATTCGCGGCGGTCGCATTGCCCGCGCACTTCCTGATGCGCTATCGCCTGCATGACGCCGACGATGCGCTGGGCCGGGGCAGCACCCTGGACAGCGGCCGCGATCTGGCCGCGCTGCGCGCGCAGTGGCAGGGCCAGGCACGTGCGGCATTTTCGCGCAAGACCGATATCGAGCTGAGCCGCGAGAATGTGACCCGTTGGGATTTCGAGGAGATCCCGGCCCAGGTGCGTGCCGACGGTGGCCTGCTGGCGTTCCCGGCACTGGTCGACCTGGGGGAGACGGTGGCGCTGCGCGTGTTCGAACGCCGGGACGACGCGCTGGCGGCGCATCGGCAAGGCGTGCTGCGGCTGCTGCGCAATGCGCTGGCCGGCGAGGCGAAACAGGCACGGCGACGCTTGCCGATCGGCCATGCACTGGCGTTGAAATATGCGCCGCTGGGTAGCGTGGATGGCTTGCGCGAGGATCTGCTCGAAGGCGGCCTCGGCGATCTGTTTGCACGGCAGGATCTGGACGTGCGCACGGCCGGCGCGTTCGAGGCGCTGCATGCGCAGTGTGCGCGCGAACTGTTCGCTGCCGCTGTCGAACGCCTGGCCCTGGCCGAGCCGATCATCGAGGCCCAGGCAGAGTTGAAGCCGTGGCTGCAGCCGCCGCTGCTCGGCTTTGCCCGGGCCAGTTACGACGACCTGCACGAGCAGTTCGACGCCTTGCTCACGCCCGGTTTCCTGCGCGAGCTGCCGGCGCAGCGTCTGGCGCATTTTCCGCGTTACCTGAAAGCGATGCGGTTGCGCGCCGAACGCCTGCGGCAGGACCCGGCGAAGGATCAGCAGCGCATGCTGCAGGTCATGCCGTACTGGCGCGAGTACCTGCAGCATCGCGCCGCCGGCACCACTGCGCAGGATCTCGCCGAACTGCGCTGGCTGGTCGAGGAATGGCGCGTGTCGCTGTTCGCGCAGGAGCTGAAGACCGCCGAACCGGTATCGGCGAAGCGGCTGGCCAAGGCGCTGGCGGCGCTCGCTGCGTAGGAGCCCGCTCGCGGGCGATGCTCTTGTTTTGAATCTCCCAAACATCAAAACAAGAGCATCGCCCGCGAGCGGGCTCCTACATGCACATCGGGGTTGTTCGAGGTGTCCTGGGACGGATATCAGTGCACGCGCCGCACGTGCACGTCGTCGTTGCAGCCGTGCACGTACATCAGCCAGTTGCCCATGATCGACGGCTTGACCTTGACGGCAGGGTGATCGGAGGTCATGCAGGCGGGGGTCTCCGAGCCGACCTGCTTCCATACCTGGCCGTTGTCCAGGGTCATTACGTTGTTGCCTTGCCAGCCACCGAAGTGCCCGACCAGATGTGCCTTGATCTTGTGGCGCTTCTGCCCCGCATAGAACACCGGCTTGCCGCTGGAGTCGACCACGCGCGTGACGACCTTGTCGTGCCCGTGGGTTTGCAACCAGCGGTCCAGATTCGCCAACTCCTGCGGCGACAGCTTGTCCAGGCCGGCAGCCTTGAATTCGCTGCTGCTCATGCGTTGCTGCAACCCGGCCGCCTGCCGGGCCTGCGCGGACACACCGACCAGCGGCAAGGCAAGCAGCAACGGCAGGATCAGGTAACGGGAGCGGAACGTCATGGGCGAATCCTCTTCAATGCGGCGCGGCGACGAGGGGCAATTCTGCGCGACATGCCCCTCCAAGCCAAGCGTCAGGCCGGCACCGGCCGCTGCATGCGCACGGGCTGCGGCTAAGATGGTCTTCCACAAGGACACCCGGACCATGGCTCAAGCCGCCAAACCCGCCAATCTGGCCCAGTGGCGCGATCGCGCCGGTGCGCTGCCACCGCTGCTGGACGAAGCGCTGCAGGCGTGTGCCGCGCAGCCGGCGCCACCGCAGCTGCCCGAAGCGCAGTGCTGCGATGTGCTGGATCTGCTGGGGATGCTCGGCTGCGATGCGCAGACTCAGGCGGCGGCGTTGTGGTTCGAGCTGGCGCGGATCGATCCGGCGCTGTGGACGGCGCGGGGACCGAAGCTGCCGCCGGAACTGCAGCGCCTGGTCGCCGGCCAGCAGGCGGCTGAGCAGGTGTGGGCGCTGCATGCCCAGCATGCACCACCCGAGGGTGCTGCCGAGGGCTTGCGCCGTCTGCTGCTGGCGATCGTGCGCGACTTGCGCGTGGTGTTCGTGCTGCTGGCGCGGCAGCTGGCGCGGATGCGCGCGGCCGCCGCCTGGCCGGCGCAGCAGCGCGCGGCGCTGGCGCGACTGACCCGCGACATCCATGTGCCGCTGGCGAACCGGCTGGGCATCTGGCAGTTGAAATGGGAAATGGAGGACCTGGCCTTCCGCTTCCTGCAGCCGGAGGTCTACCAGCGCATCGCGAAACTGCTCGACGAGCGCCGCACCGACCGCGAGGAGTTCATCCGCGACTCGCTGGCCGAGCTGAAGCAGGTGCTGGATGCCGCCGGCATCCGCGCCGAGCTCGCCGGTCGGCCGAAGCACATCTATTCGATCTGGAAGAAGATGCAGCGCAAGGCGCTGGATTTCTCCGACCTGTACGACATCCGCGCGGTGCGCGTGCTGGTCGACAACGTCACCGATTGCTACGCCACGCTGGGTGTGGTGCATGCGCGCTGGCCGCATCTGCCGGGCGAGTTCGACGACTACATCGCCCGCCCCAAGGCCAACGGTTACCGCTCGCTGCATACCGCGGTGATCGGGCCGGCCGGCAAGACGCTGGAAGTGCAGATCCGCACCCACGAGATGCATTACGCGAACGAACTGGGCGTGGCCGCGCACTGGCGCTACAAGGAAGGCGGCAGCGGCGATGCCGAATTCGAGGCGAAGATCGCCTGGATGCGCAAACTGCTGGAACCGCGCGGCGCGGACGACAGCGCTCTGGCGGCCGATCTGCAGGCCGAACTGCTGGAGGACCGTGTCTATCTGCTGACGCCCAAGGGCGAAGTGTTCGATCTGGCGCGCGGTGCGACGGTACTGGATTTTGCCTATCTGGTGCACACCGAGGTTGGTCACCGCTGCCGCGGGGCGAAGGTCAACGGCCGCATCGTGCCGCTGACGTTCCAGCCGCAGAGCGGCGATCGGGTGGAGATCCTCACCGCCAAGGTGGGCGAGCCCAGCCGCGACTGGCTGTCGCCGCATCACGGGTATCTGAACACGGCGCGGGCGAAGGACAAGGTGCGCGCATGGTTTCGCCGGATCGCCCACGACGCCAATCTCGCGGTCGGCCGCGGCATGCTGGAACGCGAGCTGAAACGGCTGGCGCTGCCGACGGTGGACGTGGCCAGGCTGCCCGCTCACTTCCATCTGCAGACGCACGACGAGCTGCTGATCGCGCTGGCGCTGGGCGAGATCAGCCCCGGCCAGGTCGCGCGTGTCCTGCAGGAGGCCGCGCATCCGCCGGCGGCATCCGGGCCGGCGCCGGTGGCGACCGCGCGGCCCGCGAAACTCGATCACGGCGCGCTCAGCATCGAGGGCATCGGCAACCTGCTGACCACGCTGGCGCGCTGCTGCCAGCCTTTGCCGGGCGATCCGGTGCGCGGCTTCATCACCAAGGGGCGCGGCGTATCGGTGCACCGCGCCGACTGCGGCAGCCTGGCGCGGCTGGGCCGACGCGATCCGGACCGGGTGATCGAGGTGAGCTGGGGCAGCGCCGCCAGCCAGCCCTATGAGGTCGACATCGAACTGCGCGGTTACGACCGCAAGGGCCTGCAGAAAGACGTCACCAGCGTCATCAGCAACCTCGGCACCCACATCATCGCCTCGTCCAGCCGCATGTTCGCCAGCACCGGCGAGGTGGAAATGCGCTTCACCCTGCGCGTGCGCGACTTCGAGCAACTGTCGACCCTGCTCGGCAAACTGCTGGCGCTGCCCAACGTGATCGATGCGCGACGGGTCGGGGTAGGGTGAGCGGCGACCGGCGTTCGCCGGCAAGCTGAACGCCAATTCCCGTGATGCGAAGTGCGTCCTGCCCCGATGTTAAGCTGCATCGGTTGCCTTCACTGCCTTGAGAACATGAGCGGACATCGAGACCCTTACGAAGCCGATTCACGAGGCCGCACCGAGCCGACGCTGGGTGACATCGGGCAGCTCGATACGCCGTCCGCATCGCCCGGCGACGGCTTGCCGCAGATCATGGTCGAGCCGCGCCCCCGGCGTGCCGGGGTGGTCGCTGCCAAACCGCGCGGTGGCAGGCGCGGCTGGTTGCTGCTGTTGATGCTGGTGCTGTTCGGGGCCGTCGTCACGGCCTGGGTCAACCAGAACCGCTTGCGCAGCCTGCTGCCGCGCACCGAGTTCAACGACGTGCTGGGGCGAGCCCGGCAGGCGCTGCAATCCGGCCATCTGGACGGCCACGACGGCACCAGTGCGCGCGAGCTGTTCCAGGAGGCGGTGGCACTGGAACCGGACAACGATCGTGCCCGCGACGGCCTGCACCAGGTGGGTCTGGCCGAGTTGGCGCAGGGCGATGCCGCGCTGCAAGCGGGGCATGTGGAACAGGCCGCCCAGTTGGCGGCGGTTGCCCGCGAACTGCTCGGCGGTGGCAGCGACATCGATCGGCTGGATCACGCGATCAGCAGCGCACGCGTGACGCAGGCGCAAACCGTGGTCCTGATCGAGCAGGCACAGCAGGCACTGGCGGCCGGCAAACTCGATGGTGCGCAGGGTGCGGGTGCGCTGTACCAGCGGGTGTTGCAGGCCGACCCCGGCAATGCGGTGGCGGCACACGGGCTCGACCAGGTGGGCGACGCGCTGGCCGCGCAGGCGCGCAAGGCATTCGACGCCAACGATGCTGCCGCGGCAGACGCCAGTATCGAACAGTTGGCTGCACTGCAGCCGAACAACGGTGCACTGCCTGCATTGCGCGCCCTGCAGGCGCAGAATCGCCAACAGGACAGCAGCGCGCTGGACGCCGCACTCAAGCAGGGGATGGACGCCCTGCGCGCCGGGCGCATCAGCGGCCCCGGCGACGACACCGCGCTGGCGCACTTCAAGGCGGCGCTGGCACTGGATCCGGACAATGCGCAGGCCACGGCGGGGCTCGGCATGGTGGCGCAGGCGCTGACCGTGCAGGCGAATGCGGCGATGGATGCCGGCGACAAGGCCCAGGCCGGTCGTCTGCTCGATCAGGCCGCCACGCTGGCGCCGAAGTCGGCCGACCTTGCCGCCGCCCGGGCGCGTCTGGGCAGTACCGATCAACAGGCACCGGGAACGTTGCCGTCGAACGACCTCACGCAGGCGGCGTCCGGGCTGTCGCCGCAGCAGAAAGCGGCGGTGACGAAACTGCTGCAGCGTGCCCAGGCGGCGACCCGGCATGGCGACATCATGCTGCCGCCCGGCGACAGCGCCTACGACCTGTATCGCAGCGCGCTGGCGATCGACGGCAACAATGCCCAGGCGCTGAAGGGTTTGCAGGAGTTGCCCGTCGAGGTCCAGAAGCAGTTCAAGCGGGCTCTGGCCAAGGGCAACCTGGCGCACGCCGGCGAAATGCTGGACGACCTGGCCGAGCTGTCGCCCGGCGATGCGGCGCAGCCGGCCCTGGCCGATCAACTGGCCTCGGCGTGGCTCGATCAGGCCGAACAGCAGCTGGCACGGGGCGACCGCACCGGGGCCGCCCAGTCACTGGAGCGGGCGCGCAAGCTGGCGCCGAATCATCCGCGTGTGCACGAGCTGAGCGCGCGGCTGCAGGGCGGCGCGTGAGCGCGGCATGACGATCCTGGTGTTCGGCGGCAGCAGCCAGATCGGCCACTTCCTGTTGCCACGATTGATCGCCCGTGGTGAAGAAGTGCTGGCACTGAGCCGGCAACCGCGGGCGGCCACGCCCGGGCTGACCTGGCTGCAAGGCGCACTGCCCGATGCCGTGCCGGCACCGCCGTCGTTGTCGGCGATCATCAGCTTCGGCCCGTTGCAGGCGCTGGCCGATTGGCTGGCGCGCACGGCGCGGGTCGGTGCGCCGCGGGTGATCGCCACCAGTTCCATGAGCGCCGAAACCAAGTGCGATTCCAGCGTGCCCGGCGAGCGGGCGATCGCCCGTCAGTTGCGCGATGGCGAGGCGGCGCTGGCGAAGGCGTGCGCCGGTCACGGCTGTGCCTGGACGGTGTTGCGCCCGACCCTGATCTACGGCGCCGGGCTGGACCGTAGCCTCACCCCGATTGCCCGCCGCGCCATGCGCCTGCGGCTGTTTCCGTTGCCGGCGGGCAACGGCCTGCGCCAGCCGGTGCACGCCGACGACCTGGCACAGGTGGTGCTGGCCGCGCTGGAATGCCCGGCTGCCGCGGGCCGGATCCTGCCGGTCGGCGGCGGCGAGCGCCTGCCGGCTGTTGAGATGTTCGCGCGGGTACGCCGCAGCCTGCCGCGTTCCACCGTGCCGCTGCCGCTGCCGGCGTGGCTGTTGCAGCTCGGTCGCCATGCATTGCCGCGATGGCGTGGTCCGCTGCACCGGCTGGACACCGACCTGATCGCCGACAATGGCGAAATGCAGCGCCTGCTCGGCATCAGCCCGCGGCCGTTCCGGCCCGAACCGTCGATGTGGATGCCGCCATTGTAGGAGCGCGCTTGCGCGCGATGCTCTTGTTTTGAATCTCCCAAACATCAAAACAAGAGCATCGCGCGCAAG
>DATKVA010000154.1:0-11653 GCA_035530315.1 Rhodanobacter sp.
GACGCGCGGGCGAACATGAAAGATGTGCGCCGCCACTACGACCTGTCGAACATCGACTTCAGCCGCTTGCGCGCCGAGTTCGAGCGCTCACCCTACAAGCAGGTGCTGATGCTGAACCTGCGAGAGAAAATCGAGGAGCGACTGGCCATGATGCTGGCGGCCAATCCGACCCGTGCCGACCTGTACGAGCGCTACCAGGAGATTGTGCAGGAGTACAACAAAGACAAGGACGAGGCCGAAATCCAGCGCGTGTTCGATGACCTTACTGCCTACAACGCCAATCTGGACTACGAGACACGTCGCTATGTCCGCGAGGAGCTGGACAACGAAGAGCAGCTGGCGGTATTCGACCTGCTGCAAAAGGACAGCCTGAGCAGAAGTGAACGCGAGTCCATCAAGAAGACTGCAGTCGACTTGCTGGCCAAATTGCAGGACATCCAGTCACAGATCGATCACTGGCGCGAAAAGGCCAGCGCTCAGGCGCAGATGCGTGCGGAGATCATCAAGCACCTGTTCGCCAACATGCCGGGCGACCGCTATAGCGACGACGAGATCAGCCAGAAAGCCGATGCGCTGTTTGCGCACATCTATACGACGCTGGATGCCGGCGCATCGGTAACTATCCACTGACGAGGAAGCCCCGTGGCGCAGTTTTCCACCCCAAAGGGTTGCGGCCGCTATCATTCACATTTGATTACCTGTGGCTGTCAGACACCATGAGCGTCATCGTCTCGCAAATCGATCCGCGTTCACCCGAATTCCAGGCAAACAGCGCGCAGTTGCGTGCCGTGGTCGATGACCTGCAGCGCGAACTGGTGCGTAGCGCCGGAGGCGGCGGCGCCAAGGCGCGCGAGAAACACGCCGCCCGCGGCAAACTGCTGCCGCGCGAGCGCATCCGCGCCCTGCTCGATCCGGGTTCACCGTTCCTGGAGCTGTCGCCGCTGGCCGCGCACGGCATGTACGAGGACGCCGCGCCGGCCGCCGGCATCATCACCGGCATCGGCCGGGTCAACGGCATCGAGGTGGTGGTGGTGGCCAACGACGCCACGGTGAAGGGCGGCACCTATTTTCCGATGACGGTGAAGAAGCACTTGCGCGCGCAGGAAGTGGCGCTGGAGAACGGCCTGCCCTGCGTGTATCTGGTGGATTCCGGCGGCGCGTTCCTGCCGCTGCAGGACGAGGTGTTTCCGGATCGCGAGCACTTCGGCCGGATCTTCTACAACCAGGCGCGGATGTCGTCGCTCAACATCCCGCAGATCGCGGTGGTGATGGGTTCGTGCACCGCCGGCGGCGCCTATGTGCCGGCGATGAGCGACGAGACCATCATCGTGCGCGAGCAGGGCACGATCTTCCTGGGCGGACCGCCGCTGGTGAAGGCGGCCACCGGCGAGGTGGTGGATGCCGAAACGCTGGGCGGCGCGGACGTCCATACGTCCATCTCCGGCGTGGCCGACCACTACGCCGAGAACGACGCGCACGCGCTGGCGATCGCGCGCGACATCGTCGGCCACCTCAACCGCAGCAAGAGCATGCCGCTGGCGCTGCGCGCGCCGGTGGAGCCGAAGTACCCGGCCGAGGAGCTGTACGGCGTGATCCCGCAGGACACCCGCCGCCCGTTCGACATCCGCGAGGTGATCGCGCGCATCGTCGACGGCTCCGAGTTCCACGAGTTCAAGGCGCGCTACGGCAAGACCCTGGTGTGCGGCTTCGCGCACATCCACGGCTACCCGGTGGGCATCGTCGCCAACAACGGCATCCTGTTCGCCGAGAGCGCGCTCAAGGGCGCGCATTTCATCGAGCTGTGCAACCAGCGCAACGTGCCGCTGGTATTCCTGCAGAACATCACCGGCTTCATGGTCGGCAAGAAATACGAGCAGGCCGGCATTGCGAAAGACGGCGCCAAGATGGTCACCGCGGTGGCCTGCTCGCACGTGCCGAAGTTCACGGTGGTGATCGGCGGCAGCTTCGGCGCCGGCAACTACGCGATGTGCGGCCGTGCCTACGGCGCGCGCTTCCTGTGGATGTGGCCGAATGCGCGCATCAGCGTGATGGGCGGCGAGCAGGCGTCGGCGGTACTGGCCACGGTGAAGCGCGACGGCATCGAGGCGGCCGGCAAGAGCTGGAGCGCGGAAGAAGAGGAGGCGTTCAAGGCGCCGATCCGCGAGCAGTACGAGCGCCAGGGCCACCCCTACTACGCCAGCGCGCGGCTGTGGGACGACGGCATCATCGACCCGGCCGACACCCGCCGCGTGCTCGGCCTGGCGATCTCCGCCTCGCTCAACGCGCCGATCGAACCGCAGCGCTACGGTGTGTTCCGCATGTAGGACCGCCGGCTCAGCCTTGCGGCTCCTCGCCGCGCAGGCGTACGTCGCTGGGCCGCATGTCGGTGCGCTGCGCGCTTTGCTCACGCTGCGATTCGAAGAACTGCTGCACCTGCTGGCAGACTTCCATGGTGTTCTCGTGGGCGATCGCCGAGATCAGGAACCAGGGCTGGGTCCAGCCAAGTTCGGCGACGATTTTTTCCGCGACCGCCATGCGTTCGTCCGCCGGCAGCATGTCGGCCTTGTTCAGTACCAGCCAGCGCGGACGTTCCAGCAGCTCGGGATTGAACTTGGCCAGCTCCTGCTCGATCGCCCGTACCTGTTCGGCCACGTCGACGTCGCCGATCGGCGCGATATCCACCAGATGCAGCAGCAGGCTGGTGCGTGCCACATGACGCAGGAACTGGATGCCGAGCCCGGCACCGTCGGCGGCGCCCTCGATCAGGCCGGGAATGTCGGCGATCACGAAGCTCTGGTCGGTGCCCAGGCTGACCACGCCCAGGTGCGGATGCAAGGTGGTGAACGGGTAATCGGCCACCCGCGGGGTGGCCGCGGATACCGCGCGGATGAACGTCGATTTGCCGGCATTCGGGAACCCGAGCAGGCCGACGTCGGCCAGCAGGCGCAGTTCCAGCTTCAACTCGCGCGCCTCGCCAGGGGTGCCCGGCGTGGCCTTGCGCGGCGCGCGGTTCACCGACGTCTTGAAATGGATGTTGCCCAGCCCGCCCTTGCCGCCCTGCGCCACCAGCATGCGCTGGCCGTGGCGGGTGAGGTCGCCGATCAGCTCGTCGGTATCGACATTGGTGACCATGGTACCGACCGGCACGCGGATCACCGTGTCCTCGCCGCCCTTGCCGTACATCTGGCTGCCCATGCCGTTTTCGCCGCGCTTCGCCTTGAAGCTGCGCTGGTGCCGGAAATCCACGAGCGTGTTCAAGCCTTCGTCGGCGACCAGCCAGATCGAACCGCCGTAGCCGCCGTCGCCGCCGCTGGGGCCGCCCAACGGGATGAACTTCTCGCGGCGGAAGCTGATGCAGCCGTTGCCGCCGTCACCGGCCTGGACTTTGATGTGAGCTTCGTCGACGAATTTCATGATTTGAGTGCCAGGAACGGGGAACGGGGAACGGGGAACGGGGAACGCCGGCTACAGATTACCGGGAAGCACGCGTTCCCTGTTCCCCGTTCCCCGCTTCAAAAAGCAAAAGCCCCGCCGAAGCGGGGCCTTCGTTGCCGCATCGCGAAAGGCTTACGCCGGCACGACGTCGACGAAACGGCGGTTCTTCTCGCCGCGAACCTTGAACTGGACAGTACCGTCGACCAGTGCGAACAGGGTGTGGTCGCGTCCCAGACCCACGCCGGTACCCGGATGGAACTGGGTGCCGCGCTGACGCACGATGATGTTGCCGGCCTCGATGGCCTGGCCACCGTAGATCTTCACGCCGAGGTACTTCGGGTTCGAATCGCGACCATTGCGGGTGGAACCGCCTGCCTTTTTATGTGCCATGACTATCTACTCCGGCTGAATCAGGCGTTGATGCCCGTGATCTCGATTTCGGTGAAATGCTGACGGTGGCCCTGCTGGCGCTTGTAGTGCTTGCGCCGGCGGAACTTGATGATGCGGATCTTGTCGGCACGGCCGTGCTTGCGCACGGTGGCGCTGACGGTGACCCCGTCAACCAGCGGCGCGCCCACGACGACCGATTCGCCGGCGCCATGCATCAGCACCTGGTCGAAGTTCACCGTAGCGCCCTCTTCGGCGTTCAGCAGTTCCACGCGCAGGACATCGCCCTGCTGGACGCGGTATTGCTTGCCGCCGGTCTTGATGACTGCATAACTCATGGGTAACTTCCCTTCTTTAGTTATTCTCTTGGGTATCGCCATGACCTTGTCGGGCCTGACGAACCGGGGATTGTAACGACCCGCGGGCGTACTGGTCAAATACTGACCATCCGACACTCTGGCTCCCTCCCCTGCATCGCAGGGGAGGGGTGCTCTTCGCCTCAGCCCCAGATCAAGAGCACCCCCTCCCAACCTCCCCCTGCAAGCAGGGGGAGGAGCAGAGCGCTGCCCGCGCAGCCCGCGGAAGTACTCCCTCCCCCGCATCGCAGGGGAGCAGAGCGCTGCCGAGGAATGGCTTGGTATAGTGGGAGTTCCCCCCATATCCGAGCGTCATGGACACCATCAGCATCCGCGGCGCACGCACGCACAACCTCAAGAACATCGACCTCGACCTGCCGCGCGACCGGCTGATCGTGATCACCGGCCTGTCCGGCTCGGGCAAGTCCTCGCTGGCGTTCGACACGATCTACGCCGAGGGCCAGCGGCGCTACGTGGAGTCGCTGTCGGCCTATGCGCGGCAATTCCTGTCGATGATGGAGAAGCCCGACGTCGATCATATCGAGGGCTTGTCGCCGGCGATCTCGATCGAGCAGAAATCCACCTCGCACAACCCGCGCTCCACCGTGGGCACGATCACCGAAGTGTACGACTACCTGCGCCTGCTGTACGCCCGCGTGGGCACGCCGCGCTGCCCCGACCACGCCATACCGTTGGAAGCGCAGACGGTGAGCCAGATGGTGGACGCCACGCTCGCGCTCGACCCGGAACAACGCTACATGCTGCTGGCCCCGGTGATCCGCGAGCGCAAGGGCGAGCACGTGCAGGTGTTCGACCAGCTGCGCGCGCAGGGTTTCGTGCGCGCCCGCGTGGACGGCAACGTGTTCGATCTGGACGCCGTGCCGCCGCTGCCGCTGCGCCAGAAGCACACGATCGAGGTGGTGATCGACCGCTTCCGGCCGCGCGAGGACATCAAGCAGCGCCTGGCCGAATCGTTCGAGACCGCGCTGCGGCTGGGCGACGGCCTGGCGATCGTGGCGAACATGGATGCTGCCGACGCGAAGGAGCAGATGCTCTCCTCGCGCTACTCCTGCCCGGTCTGCGACTACTCGCTGCCAGAACTGGAACCACGGCTGTTCTCGTTCAACTCGCCGGTCGGCGCCTGCCCGTCCTGCGATGGCCTGGGCGTGACCCAGGTATTCGACGCGGCGCGCGTGGTCGGCCACCCGGAGCTGCCGTTGTCCGGTGGCGCCGTGCGCGGCTGGGATCGCCGCAACGCGCACTATTTCCAGCTGATCCTGTCGCTGGCGGCGCATTACGGCTTCGACGTGGACGCGCCGTGGAATACGCTTCCCGCGGACGTCCAGAAGGCCATACTGCATGGCAGCGGCAAGCAAAGTATCGCCTTCCGCTACCTCACCGAGCGCGGCGGCAAGGTGACCCGCGAGCATCCGTTCGAGGGCATACTGCCGAACCTCGAACGGCGCTACCGGGAAACCGAATCCGCCGCCGTGCGCGAGGAACTGGCCAAGTACATCAGCGACCAGCCGTGCCCGGCCTGCGAAGGCCAGCGCCTGAACCGCTCCGCGCGCAACGTGTTCGTGGCCGACCACGCGCTGCCCTCGCTGACCCACCGTTCGATCGACGACGCGCTGGCGTTCTTCAGCACGCTCAAGCTCGCCGGCTGGCGCGGCGAGATCGCGGCGAAGATCGTCAAGGAGATCCGCGAACGGCTGACCTTTCTCAACGACGTGGGTCTGAACTACCTCACCCTGGATCGCCAGGCCGACTCGCTGTCCGGCGGCGAGGCGCAGCGCATCCGCCTCGCCTCGCAGATCGGCGCCGGCCTGGTCGGCGTGATGTACGTACTGGACGAACCCTCGATCGGCCTGCACCAGCGCGACAACGAGCGCCTGCTGGGCACGCTCACGCGGCTGCGCGATCTGGGCAACACGGTGATCGTGGTCGAGCACGACGAGGACGCGATCCGCATGGCCGACCACGTGCTCGACATCGGCCCCGGCGCCGGCGTGCACGGTGGCGAGATCGTGGCGCAAGGCACGGTGAAGGATCTGCTTGCCGCGCCGCGCTCGGTGACTGGCCAGTTCCTGTCCGGCAAGCGCGCGATCGAGGTGCCGCAAGAACGTCGCCGGCCGCTCGATAACGAGGCGTGGCTGCATCTGAAAGGCGCCAGCGGCAACAACCTGAAAAACGTGGACCTGGCGATCCCGGCCGGGTTGTTTACCTGCATCACCGGCGTCTCCGGCTCGGGCAAGTCGACCCTGGTCAACGACACGCTGTTCCGCCTCGCCGCCGCCGAATTGAACGGCGCCGGCACGCAACCGGCACCGTTCGATTCCATCGAAGGCATGGAGCTGTTCGACAAGGTGGTCGATATCGACCAGTCGCCGATTGGCCGCACGCCACGCTCGAATCCAGCCACTTATACCGGCCTGTTCACGCCGCTGCGCGAGATGTTCTCGCAGGTGCCGGAGGCACGCTCGCGCGGCTACACGCCCGGGCGTTTCAGCTTCAACGTGCGCGGCGGCCGCTGCGAGGCGTGCGAAGGCGACGGGTTGATCAAGGTGGAGATGCATTTCCTGCCCGACGTCTACGTGCCCTGCGACCTCTGCCACGGCAAGCGCTACAACCGCGAGACGCTGGAGATCCACTACAAGGGCCACACGATTGCCGACGTGCTGGACATGACGGTGGAGGACGCGCTGAAACTGTTCGAGAACGTGCCGACCATCGCCCGCAAGCTCGACACCTTGCGCGCCGTGGGTCTGGACTACATCAAGCTGGGCCAGAGCGCGACCACGCTGTCCGGCGGCGAGGCACAGCGCGTGAAGCTGTCCAAGGAGCTGTCCAAGCGCGACACCGGTCGCACCCTGTACATCCTCGACGAGCCCACCACCGGGCTGCACTTCCACGACATCGAGCAGTTGCTCGACGTCCTGCACC
Source organism: Rhodanobacter sp. (assembly GCA_035530315.1). Classification (GTDB taxonomy): domain Bacteria; phylum Pseudomonadota; class Gammaproteobacteria; order Xanthomonadales; family Rhodanobacteraceae; genus Rhodanobacter. Next base: position 7,122 of record DATKVA010000154.1, read on the forward strand.
AGCTGGTCGACCAAGGCAACACGGTGGTGGTGATCGAGCACAACCTGGACGTGATCAAGACCGCCGACTGGGTTGTGGATCTCGGCCCCGAGGGCGGCGCCGGCGGTGGCCGCATTCTGGTCGCCGGCACGCCGGAAACCGTGGCCGCCCACGCCGGGTCGCATACCGGCCGCTTCCTCGCGCCGCATCTGAAGCTGGCCAAGGCGGGCAAGGCCGCCAGGGCGCCGGGTGCCGAAAAAAGGGTCAAGGCCGCGACCAAGCACATCGCCAGCGCCGACAAGCACAAACCCTTCCCACGGAAGAAGCGACCATGAAGCCGCAGCCATCGACCGACCCGCGCAATGCGGATGCCATCGATACCTCGACCGTCGCGCAAGGCGCCCCGCTGTTCGTCGCCAGCCTGCCCGTGCGCTGGCGCGACCTCGACGCGTTCAGCCATGTCAACAATTCTACCTACCTCAGCTATATCGAGGAGGCGCGCCTGCTCTGGCTGCAGCAGGTGAACGACTGGATGAGCGAGGAATCCGCGCCGATCCTGGCCGCCAGCGAACTGAACTACCGCAAGCCGATCACCTGGCCGGCGTCGCTGCATGTGCAACTGCGTTGCGAACGCCTGGGCAACAGCTCGATCACGCTGTCCCACCGCATCGTCGATGCCGCCGATGCCGCTTGCGTCTACTGCGACGGCCGAACCGTGCTGGTGTGGATCGACCCGCGCCTCGGCAGGCCGGTACCGCTGCCCGCATCGGTCCGCGCGGCGGCGACAGGCAACGATCGTGAGGCGCACCTCGCATAATCCCAATCGGCGTGCTCACGATCGAGGGGCCGGTCGAATACCTGCATCTGCACAAGGCGTCCGTGCTCGATCAGCGCGAGATCGGTCTGGATACGCTGAGCTACGTCGACGCGCTGAAGCACGCCATGTGTGAGGCGCCGGGCATGGTCAGGGTCGGCGAAAATCCGCGACCGCGACATCATGCAACAGACCACCGCCTGACCCGACAGGCGGTCGATCGGAAAGCTCGCCGCGGTGCGGCGTGCGGTCACGCCGCCGCGGGTGCACCATGGCGGCTTCCTTCCATGCCGAGGAGAGGTGTCATGCGCGTACTCGCTGCAACGGTACTGGCCATTCTCATGGTCCCCGCCGGCGCCTTCGCCGAAACGCCAGCAGCATCGAGCGCGGTGCCGGCCTATGTGACCAGGGCAATCAACGATCCCGCCCGCGCCGCGGACAGGAAGGACGATGTACGCCGCCAGATGGCTGCGGTGATGACCTTCACCGGGGTAAAACCCGGCGACAAGGTGCTGGAACTCGTACCGTCATCGGGCTACTGGACGCGCGTGTTCAGCCAGGTCGTCGGGCCGAAGGGCCATGTGTACACGGTGTGGCCGAACGAGATGGCCAAATACGCCACCAAGAGTTTTGCCGAGTGGCAGAAGCTGACCGCCACGCCGCATTACGCCAATGTCACCCTGTCGAAGCAACCGGCGGCGATGCTGAGTGCGCCGCAAAAGGTGGACATCGTGTTCACCTGCCAGAATTACCACGACTACCACGATCCGTTCATGGGTCCGGTGGACATGGCGAAGTTCGACAGGCAGGTGTACGACGCGCTGAAACCGGGCGGCGTGTTCATCGTGATCGACCACATCGCGCCGGCCGGTTCCGGCACCAGCGACACCAACACGCTGCACCGGATCGACCCCGCGGTGGTGAAGAAGGAAGTGGAATCGGCAGGCTTCGTGTTCGACGGCTCCAGCGATGCACTGCTGAACCCCGGGGACCCCCTCGACATCAAGGTGTTCGACAAGTCGATCCGTGGCCACACCAGCCAGTTCATCTACCGTTTCAGGAAGCCCGCACGCTGAAGCAGACCCGGAGCCTGTCGTCCAGCGAAGGGAGGTTGTGGCTGAGCTGGCGGATCCTGGTATCCACGTCCAGCCACAACAGTTGGTCTTCCGGCTAGAAGTCGGTGCCGCGGCAGTAGCTGCCCCAGCCGCTACCGCCGCAGTAGGTCAGCGGCGTGGCGCTGGCAAACTTCCGGCCCGGGGGTAGCGTCACGGTCGGCTGGATCTGCATCTGCCGCGAGTAGTAGCTGGCCGGATAGAAGGCCATTTGCTTGAACGCCGTGTCGACCAGATCCGGCGTCGGCGAGGCGCTGGCGCCCAACTGGCGCCGCGTTCCCGGCATGCTGCCCCTGCCGATAGGCGATTTCATCGAGACGGTTCAGCGGTGCGTGGAAGAACAGCGCCAGATCGTGGTCCTGCCGGCCCGCCGTGATCGCCTCGACGATCCGATCGTGGCGTTGTTCATCGCCCAGTGTTGGCTCGGAAGACGCGGTAACCTCTCCTTGCGATCGGCGGCCGGGACACCGCAGCTCGCGTTGGCACCAGCGCATCAAGGACGACAAGTGCCACCGTCTGCCTGGCAGGTTCTCATTGCTGTGCCGGCTGCCGGAAAACGCCCACCCGCACGAATGCACCAGGAAACGACGATGCACGACACGCACGAAGCGGCCCAAACACGCGCCGAGAGCGCGCCACCCTTGCCCTCCGGCTGGCTCAACCGCACCGTGGTCGGCGCCGGCGTCACCAGTGCGCTGGGCGATTTCTGCTACGAAACCACCACAGTGCTCCTGCCGGGATTCCTGGCCGTGCTGGGTATTCCGGCGGCGGCTTTGGGCTTTATCGAAGGCAGCGCCGACGCGGTCGCCAGCTTTACCAAGATGGTCTCCGGCTACATCGCCGAGAAGCTTGGCCACCGCAAATTGCTGGTGCTGGTGGGTTACGCGCTGACGCCAGTCGGCCAGGTGCTGATCGCGCTGGCGCTGGGCTGGCCGCTGCTGCTGGCCGGGCGGCTGGCGTCGTGGTTCGGCAAGGGGCTGCGCGGGCCGTTGCGCGATGCGATCGTGGTGCAGGCGGTGAGCCCGGAAACCCGCGGACGGGCGTTCGGTTTTCATCGCGCCACCGACACCATCGGTGCGGTGGCCGGACCGCTGCTGGGCGTGGCGCTGCTGGGCTGGGCGCAGCATCTGCGCGGCAATGATCCGGCATGGCCGTTCCGCCTGGTGCTGTGGCTGTCGATCATTCCCGGCACGCTGGCAGTGCTGGCCTTTCTGACGCTGGTGAAGGACCCGCAGCAGTCACCCAATCCGGCACTGAAGTTTTTCGGCTCGCTGCGCGGCCTGCCCGTGCGCTTCAAGCGCTATCTCGGCGCGGTCGGCATTTTCGGTGTCGGCGATTTCTCGCACAGCCTGCTGATCCTGGCCACCACTACGTTGCTCGCGCCATCCATGGGCGTGGTGCACGCGGCGCAAGTGGCCGGATTGATGTACGTCGGGCGCAATCTGGTGCAGGTGCTGCTGTCGTACCCGATCGGGGTACTGGCCGATCGCGTCGGCCATCTGCCGGTGCTGGTGGCCGGCTATGCACTGGGCGCGCTCACCGCCGCACTCACCGCGCTGGCGTTCTGGTTTGCAGTCGACAGCGTGGTCCTGCTTGGCGGCATATTCCTGGTTGCCGGTCTGTATGTCGCGGTGCAGGAGGCGCTGGAACCGACGCTGACGGCGGAGATGGTGCACGCGGACGCGCTCGCCATCAGCTACGGCGCGCTGGGCACCGTCAACGGCGCGGCGAAGTTCGTGTCCAGCGCGACGGTGGGCCTGATATGGACGCTCGTCTCCCCGGTGTTCGGCTTCGCGCTGGCGGCACTGCTGATGTTCGCCGGCACCGTGGCGCTGGGTCGCGCGCGTGCCAGCGCACACGCCTGAAGCGCGACCATGCCGGATCGCGTGAAAAACTCGAACGAATGACCGACGCCGACGCTGCGATCCGCCATTCATCCCCCAGGAAATCCCGAATAGCCTGCTTCTTGGCGCTTGTAGGAGCGCACCCTGTGCGCGATGGCTCTTGGCCGCGACGCCCATGCAAAAAGCATCGCGCACAGGGTGCGCTCCTACGCAAACCGGGGTTATTCGGGGTACTCCCATGGCGATCTGCCGATGACCGCGGCCGATCCTGCTCCTGCGCAGAACGCATCGTCGGACAGCCGCATGGCGATGCGTTTCGTGCTGCTGGTCGGCGTGCCGGGTGGCGCGCCGGCAGAAACGGGTCGACAATTCACACCGCTGAAGGGCAGGTGTCGACGCACGGACCGCGTGTGCCGACCTTGCCCGATGACAAACGGTCCGCATCCCGCATTCCTCTGTGGAGTTCACCATGCTCAACCTGATCACCCACGACGCCATCCGCGAGATCCAGCTGGCCCGCCCGCCGGTCAATGCGCTGAACCTGGAACTGGTGCGTGCCTTGCGCGAGGCGATCGACGACAGCGTGCGCGGCGGCGCGCGCGGCATCGTGCTGTCCGGCGCGCAAGGCCTGTTCTCGGCCGGGGTGGACGTGCCGTTGCTGATCGAATGCGATCGCGCTGGAGTACGCGAATACTGGCGCGAGTTTTTCGCGCTGTGCGCCACCCTGGCCTGCGCGCCGATTCCGCTGGTGGCCGCGATCACCGGCCACAGCCCGGCCGGCGG
>DATKVA010000155.1:0-29101 GCA_035530315.1 Rhodanobacter sp.
AGGCCAGCGTTTTGCTTCCGGCTTCCTCCAGACGCCCGGTCACCCGAAGCGCCCTTGCCTTCCGCTAACCCTTCCCCTTGCCGGGTGGGTAGAGGACTCTCACCTCCAAGCAGGTGCGCCCTGCCGGGCGCACAAGAAAAACCCCGGCCGCAGGGCGGTCGGGGTTTCCGGAAGTGCGCTGGACCGGTGTCGCGGCTCAGCTGCCGTCGCTGGGAGCGGAACTCGCTGCGGCGGGGGCCGATGATGAGGACGAGGCGGGGGCGGCGTCATCGGGTGTCGGCGGCTGCATGCCGGCTTCCTGCTCCGGTGTCTGCTGCGGAGCCTGGGTAAGCGGCAGATATACCTCGTACTTGGCGTAGGCGGTAATGGCGCCGGTGGCATCCTTCACTTCCGGCGTAGCCAGTATGTCGTAGGACGGGTTGACCACGTCGTCGAACTTGTAGCCATGGGTCTGCGCGTAGGCCTTGAGCATCGAGCGGGTCTGCGGTACGCCGGCAAACGTGCCGCTCCATTCGCCCTTCAGCGCGGAACCGCCAAACGCCAGTTCGGCACGCACGTCGTTGTTCACGACCAGGCGACCGAGATGATCGTGGCTGCCCGGCGTGACTTCGGCAGCGCTGGCGGTGTCGGCGGAGCTGCCGGCGGAAGCGGGCGCGGAGGAGGTATCCAGCGACGGCGGTGTCGGTGCAGTCAATTGCTCGTTCTGACCATTGACCGTCAGCGCGCTGGCATCGATTGGCATTGCGACGTCGAAGGAGAAGGTCTGGTCGCCATAATTGGTGGTGAACAGAATCCGCGGCCCGGTCACATTCACGCCGAGCTTCTTGGCGGCCGCCTGAATTTCTGAAATGGCCTTGCTGACCGCATCGTCCAGGCCGTCCAGACCCTCCTTGCGCGCAATCGAGCTGGACACCAGCAGAACCGGTGTCTGCGTGGTCTGCTGGATCGACGGGATCAGCTGGGTGTAATCGACATTGGGGATGGTGGCCAGCACGTTCTGCAGGTTGTTTAGACTGAACTGGACGAATGCATCGGGATCGCCGTGGATATACAGATTGGCGAAACGGTTGACCAGGTTCCAGCCGTAGGTGACGTCATACGACCAGGTCACGTTGGTCAGCTGGCCACGGCTGCCCCGGCGCGCCAGATCCAGCGTGAAATGTTTGTCGTAACCGCGCCAGTTGTTGTCCAGGTTCCAGACGATGCTGGCATCCTTGGCCGTGCTGTCGACCTTGTTGAAATCCGGTGTGGCGCTGGCGATCGTCAACTGCCCGTTGCCGACCTTGGGATCGGTGCTGGTCCAGCTTACTTCGGCCCCCGGGCCAAAGGCCTTGCCGGAAAACTTGAACTGGATTTTCGGGTCGAGAGAGCGCAGCACGGCGTATTCCGGCAACCGACCGAAATTGTCGAGCACGTCATACACCTGACGCAGGTCCTTGCCGACGACCAGCGAACGCTCCACATGGCCGCTACCGGGCATGACCACAGCCGCCAATACACCGACTGCCAAGACGATGAACAGGGCAGCAACAAATTCAAGGGCACGCATCATTCCAGAGTTCTCCGAACGTCTCTACGCCAAGCCAAAGATGTTCCCCCGGTTGTCACACGAGCCTTCCCGAGGGGTTTCCCCCAAGGCTATTGCAGGGGCGGCAAATGCCGAAGCTACGGATGTTACTTGCTCGCGCGCTGGAACGCCATTGGGATCGATACCGTTATCCGGCCGGCAGAACCTCGGCCGCTGCACGCGCTCCGGCGCAGCCGGCACAGGCATCGAAAATCGCGCCACTGCGCCATCCGCGACAGGCGATCTTTCAGACGATTCCCAGTTCGAGTGCCTTGAGCACCGCCCGCGTACGGTCGCGTACGCCAAGCTTGGAAAGGATGTTGGAAACATGGTTTTTCACCGTGCCCTCGGCCACCTTGAGCGAGTTGGCGATCTCCTTGTTGCTGTAACCACCGGACAGCAGCCGCAGGATCTCGGTTTCGCGCTCGGTCAGCGGATCGGGTTGCTCGAGGCTGCTGAACTGGTTCTGCATCCGTGCCACACCGGCCATCAATCGCTGGGTGACCATCGGCGCCACCAGCGAACCGCCGGCGGCCACCGTGCGCACAGCTTCCACCAGTTGCTCCAGCGAGACGTCCTTCAGCAGGTACCCCCGCGCGCCCGCCTTGAGTCCCTGCAATACCAGCTGGTCGTCATCGAAGGTGGTGAGGATGATGGTCGGCGGCAGTTCGTTGCGCGTCGACAGCGCCTGCAGCACTTCCAGCCCGCTCATGTTCGGCATGCGCAGATCCAGCAGCACTACGTCGGGTTTGACCCGCGGGATATCCTGCATCGCCTGTGCGCCGTCGGCGCATTCGGCCACCACCCGAATGTCCTCGGACAGATCGAGCAGGGAGCGAACACCCTGGCGCACCAGATTCTGGTCGTCGACAAGACAAACGGAAATCATCGCGAATCCTCGGGCAAGCGTGATTCATGAGATGGCGCCGGAACCCGGCCTTCCCAGGAGCCTGTCGGAGTTTGGTCGGCCGGGCTGCGAATCCGGCTGCGCGGTCCATATTTCCGGCTCGACCACCAACGCCCGACAGGCACCTGGCGCCATTCTCGATCAATGGGCATTCTCGCACGGCAATGCGAGCCACCGACATTACGACACATTCAACGCCGGTGGTTCAAATCGCGTCGGCGCATGCGCCAGCGCCGCGTGCTCGTCCAGCGGCAATCGCACCGTCAGTGCAAAGCCCTGGCCCAGGTCGGTATCCAGTGTCAGGCTGCCGCCGAATTCGGCCAGCCGCTCGCGCATGCCGGACAGGCCATTGCCCGGTTCGACCCGTGCCGCACCACGACCGTCATCGCGTGCATGCAGGCCCAGCAAGCTTGCCTCGGCATAGGCAAAGTTGAGCCACAGGTTGCGCGCGCCGGCATGTTTGGCGGTATTGGTGATGATCTCCTGCGCGCAGCGCAACAACACCTGCGCGCGACGCGGATCCTCCACGCTGAAACGCGGCGGCATCACCACGTGCACGGTCAACCCGGGCACGCCCTCGGTCAGGCTGCGCAGCGCCTGGGTGAGGTCGATGGCATCGTCCTGGCGCAACTCGCTGACCGCCTCGCGCACATCCGTGAGCAGATGCCTGGCCGTACTCTGCGCGTTGCGCACATGGGCCGCCGCCGCCTCGTTGGTGAGATGACTGGCCACCTCGAGGTTCAGGCTCAACGCGGTCAGATGATGGCCGATCAGGTCATGCAGGTCGCGGGCGATGCGCATGCGCTCGGCGATGCGACTGGACTCAGCCAGCAACGCCCGGGTGGCCAGCAGTTCGGAATTGAGCCGGCGCTGCGCCTCGCGTTGCTCGGCCTGCTGGCTGGCCACCGTCGAGGTGACGAATACCAGCACCGAGATGCCCAGATAGATGCTGGCCTGCAGGAATCCCACCGCCACGCTGTGGTCGTATTCCGGAAACGTGGCGAAGACCGCAACCAGACTCAGATGCTGCAGCACCAGCCAGAAAACACCCAGCCAGAACGGCAGCAGCCAAGGCAGCACCACCGAAGCCACCACCATCAGCATGGCCGACAACCCGCTGTGGCTGTACCAGCCGACGGCCACCGCCGCCGCCGTCATCAAGGTCAACCCCAGCAACTTCAGGACCGGATAACGCCGCGACCCCAGGTTGCTGGTCAGCAGCCAGTACATCAGGCCGAACACCAGGTAGCACAGCGTCCACAACAGCAGCGAAAAATTCGGCCGCTGCAACTGGTCCAGCCGTTCGGTGGCCCAGCTGGTGATCAGCGGCGTTCCCACCGACAGATAGGTGAAGAAGCCTGCATAACGCAGCAGACGGATGTGATTGAAGAATGACCAGCGCATGCCGTGCATGATTGGACGCGCGGGCCATTTGCGCAATCGGCGCAAGTCATGCTCACCGCAGCACCAACCACGCACACCGCCAATTTACGAAGCTTTTACATGCCCCGCGCGAGATGTACTGGCCACGCCTGCATGCCATAATGTGCGTCAGTGCGGGATCGCCGATCGGTCTCGTCCCCGAATCCACCATTGCGGAGCAACGAATGGCCCTTGCCATCCGCGACGTGCGCGAGCACGACCTGAATGCGGTGCTGGCGCTCAACAACATCGCCGGTCGCTCCATCCTCGCCCTCGATGCGGCCCGCCTGCGCTACTTCTACGAACACGCCGAATATTTCCGCGTGGCCGAAATCGACGGTCAGCTGGCCGGATTCCTGATCGCTCTGCGCGAAGGCAGCGATTACGAAAGCCCCAACTACCGCTGGTTTTCCGAGCATTACCCGCAGTTCGTCTACATCGACCGCATCGTGATCGCCAACGCCTATCGAAGGCACGGGCTGGGCCGGATCTTCTATTCGGACGTGCACAGTTATGCCGAGGTGCGCGTGCCGCTGCTCGCCTGCGAGGTGTTCCTGGAGCCGCGCGACGACGTGGTGGTACTGTTCCATGGCACCTACGGCTTCCAGGAAGTGGGCCAGCAGCGCATGGGCAAGGATGGTCCGCAGGTCAGCCTGCTGGCCAGGGATCTGCCCAGTTACGCCTACGTGCGCGATACCTGGCTCGACCATGGCGGTCTGCCGGACGTGCCGTGGCTGGCCGAACGCCGCCCCGTATCGCAGGACGCCGGTCCGCGCCGCGTCGCCGGGGATCGACACCCATGAATGCGAAGGTCGATACATCCGACGCCTGCGACCTGCGTTTCGGCCAGGTCGGCATCGCCTGTGTGCGGATACGCCGGGCCGATGCCGCCGCGCTTTGCGACGAACTGGAACGGCGCGTACGCGCCGCGCCGCAGATGTTTACCCGCGCGGCAGTGGTGCTGGACCTCAGTCACCTGCTCAATCTCCCGGACGATGCTGCCGTCAACGCGCTGCTCGAAGCGGTCCGCCGCGCAGGCATGCTGCCCGTCGGCCTGGCCTACGGCACCAGCGATACCGAGGCGCTGGCCAAGCGCATCGGTTTGCCGCTGATCGCCAAGTTCCGCGCCGCCTATGAACCGGCCGGGGCCGGTGCGGCGGCGCCGGCTTCGGCGGAACCGGTACGTCGCAACGAGGCGGCAGCGCGCGAACTGCAGCGCGAACCGATCCTGTCCGCGCCGGCGCCTGGCAGCCGGCAAGGTGCCCAGCACCATGCCGGCTCGGTTCGTTCCGGCCAGCAGATCTATGCCCGCGATCGCGACCTGATCGTCACCGGCGCCATCGCCAATGGCGCCGAAGTGATTGCCGATGGCAATATCCACGTCTACGGCAGCCTGCGCGGCCGCGCCATGGCCGGTGCGCAGGGCGACGAGACGGCACGCATCTATGTGTCCGACTTCCGCGCCGAACTGGTGGCGATCGCCGGTCATTACCGCGTATTCGAACAAATACCAGACGACCTCGAGGGCCAGTCCGTGCAATGCTGGCTCGAAGGCGAAAAGCTGTTGCTCGCCAAACTGTAACCACCCAACAAGAAGAACCATCCGGAGATGAGCCCTTGACTGCTGAGATTATCGTCGTCACTTCCGGCAAAGGCGGCGTCGGCAAGACCACGACCAGCGCCTCACTGGCCACCGGCCTGGCCATGGCCGGCAAGAAAGTCGCCGTGATCGACTTCGACGTCGGCTTGCGCAACCTCGACCTGATCATGGGCTGCGAGCGGCGCGTGGTGTACGACTTCATCAACGTCGTGCACGGCGAGTCCACGCTCAAACAGTCGCTGATCAAGGACAAGCGCTACGACAACCTCTACGTGCTGGCCGCCAGCCAGACCCGCGACAAGGACGCGCTGACCCAGGAAGGCGTCGAGAAGGTACTCGACGGCCTGTCCGAGGACGGTTTCGACTACGTCGTGTGCGACTCGCCCGCCGGCATCGAGAAGGGCGCGCACCTGGCGATGTATTTCGCCGACCATGCCGTGGTGGTGGTCAATCCGGAAGTGTCCTCGGTGCGCGACTCCGATCGCATTCTCGGCCTGCTCGCCAGCAAGACCCGGCGTGCCGAGCGCGGCGAGGGCCCGGTCACCCAGCATCTGCTGCTGACCCGCTACAACCCGACCCGCGTCGCCATCGGCGAAATGCTCAGCGTGAAGGATGTCGAGGAAATCCTCGGCATCGAGGTGGTCGGCGTGATTCCCGAATCGGAAAACGTGCTGACCGCGTCCAACAACGGCATCCCGGTGATCGTCGATGCCAATTCACTCGCCGGACAGGCCTACAGCGATACCGTGGCCCGCATCCTCGGCGAAGTGCGGCCCCTGCGCTTCATCGATGTGCCGAAGAAAGGCTTTCTCCAGCGCGTGTTCGGAGGTTGATCACGATGGGTATCCTTGATTTCCTGAAGCGCAAGCCGGAATCGACCGCCACCGTGGCACGGGAGCGCCTGCGCATCATCGTCGCGCAGGAACGGTCCACCCGCGGCGCGCCGGACTACCTGCCGATGATGCGCAACGAGCTGCTCGAAGTGATCAAGAAATACGTTCACGTCGATCTCGACGCGATCAACATCAATTTCGAACGCGACAGCGGCCACGAAATACTGGAACTCTCGGTCACCCTGCCCGAAGGCAAGCCGGCCGCCGGAAACCCGACCAGGAACGAAGCCACGATCGGGTAGGTGCTCCGACTGGTCCCGCGACGGCATCGCCATCCGTTTTTCGCCGGGCGTTTGATCGCCACCCGGCACGGTTCCATCACCTCACCTAACCTCACCAGTCTGCGTCGTCTGCGCACGCGAATGTATCCCGAACCCGTCCCCCCTCCCGAATCCGCCAGCCCGGCCAGCGACGTGCTGCGGGTGGGCCGGATCGGCTTCGACGCGCCGACCGCCCTGCTCGCCCGTTTCGACCTGCGCCTGCAGCGCGTCGCCGCGGGCGAACCGATCCCCGGCAGTTTCTGGGGCGACGCGGAGGCCGGCATCATCGGCGCCACCGTTTTCGCGCGCGATGACACTCCGGTCCATTCGCTGCTGCACGAGGCCTGCCACCTGATCGTGCTGGCGCCCGAGCGCCGCGCCGCCGTGCATACCGACGCCACCGACTCGATCGAGGAGGAAGACGCCACCTGCTACCTGCAGATCGTGCTGGCCGACCGGCTGCCGGGAGTGGGACGCGACCGGCTGATGGCGGACATGGATGCGTGGGGCTATTCGTTCCGGCTCGGCTCGACCCGCGCCTGGTTCGAGCAGGACGCCGACGATGCCCGGCGCTGGCTGGTCGACCACCGACTGCTGCCGGCCGACGGTCATGGAACAACGCCGGTCGGGATCCCGCAACCCTGATGGGGCCGCATCCGGTTTTCGTCTTCCCCATGCATTAGACAGGTTTCGGGGGGGCAAGTATCGCGCAGATTGTGCGGATCGACTTCGATGTGCCAGCCGCACTGGCGCTGATCGGGCGTGCAGCCTTGGCGCGCTGCCGGTCTTGCAGGCACCGCTTCCGCGACAGAAGCATCCCGACGCCTGTTCCAGCGGCGATCCATCCGGGTTACGCTGCGCCATCACATGATCGTGACGACACCTTCGATGCGTTGGTCAAGGCTCACTCCGCGCTCCGCGGATCTTGCCGTGCTGCTCGTGCTGGCATGCCTGAGGCTGCTGCTTCAGGTACTGCTCGACCGCCACTACGGATTCCATCGCGACGAACTGGCCGTGCTCGCCGACGCCAGGCATCTGGCCTGGGGCTACGTCGCCTATCCACCGCTGACGCCGTTCATCGGCCGGATCGAACTGGCACTGTTCGGCACCTCGCTGGCCGGCTTCCGCTTCTTCTCCGCACTGGCGCAGTGCGTCGCCATGCTGCTGGCAGGGCTGATCGCGCGCGACATGGGTGGCCATCGCGGCGCGCAGCTGGTCGCCGCACTGGCCACGGCATGCATGCCATTCTCGCTGCTGGTGGGCAGCGAGTTCATGTACGTCACCTTCGATTTTCTTTGGTGGGTGCTGCTGGCATGGCTCGTCGTGCGCCTGCTGAACAGCGACAATCCGCGCTGGTGGCTGGCGATCGGCCTGGCCGTCGGGCTGGGCATGCTCACGCGTTACACCATGCTGTTCTGCGTTGCCGGACTGGCCGCGGGCGTCCTGGCCACGACGCTACGCCGACAGCTGGTCAGTCCATGGCTGTGGGGTGGCGTGGCGCTGTCGCTGCTGCTGTTCCTGCCGAACCTGCTATGGCAGATCCAGCATGATTTCGTGTATCTGGATTTCATTCGGCACATTCATGCCCGTGACGTCCGCATCGGTCGCGCCGACGGCTTTCTCAGCCAACAGCTGTATGTCAATGCCAGCCTGTTCACGTTGCCGCTGTGGCTGGGCGGGCTATGGTTCGTGATGTGGGCGAAGGCCGCGGTCCGCTATCGCATGCTGGCGTGGCTGTTCCTCGTCCCGCTGGCGCTGTTTGCGCTGGGCCAAGGCCGCGCCTACTACATGGCACCGGCGTATCCGATGCTGCTCGCTGCCGGTGCCGTCGCGGGCGAACACTGGCTGGCCCGCCTGCGGCCAGGCACCGCGCGGGGTCTGCGCATCGCCACAGGGATCCTGCTTGCCATGGCCGCTGTCAGCAGTGCTGCGGTGGCCCTGCCACTGGCACCAGTGAACTCCATCGGCTGGCGCATCAGCCGTGCGGTGCAGGACGACTTCGCCGAACAGATCGGCTGGCGGCAACTGGTCGCTCAGGTCGCAAGCATCTACCACGCACTGCCAGCCGACGAGCGCGCGCAGACCGGTGTACTCGCCAGCAACTACGGCGAGGCCGGCGCGATCGACCTGTACGGACCTGCGCTGGGTCTGCCGGCCGCCATCAGCGGAGTCAATTCCTGGTGGTATCGCGGCTACGGCAACCCGCCGCCAACGACACTGATCGTGCTTGGCGCGGACCCGAAAGCCATTCGCAAGGCACCGGCAGACTGCACACCAGTTGGCCGCGTCAGCAACCGCCAGGGCGTGGAGAACGAGGAAACCCGCGATCACCCGGAAATCTTCGTTTGCCGCCACCTGCGAATACCCTGGAGCAGCCTCTGGCCGAAATTGCGCAGCTATGGCTGAGGAAACCCGGCGATTCCCGTGCCGTTGCCGCGGAAGGCAGTCACGCGCAAAACCTCCGACCGCGCCGATTCAGTGCGGCTCGGCGATCTCCGCCTGCACGACCACGCCGGGATCCCGGTTGGCCATCGATTGCGTCAACGGCCGCCGCGTGACGACGCTGTAGCGCCACCACGACAATGCGCCGATGATCGTCAGCGCAAAGGCGCCCAGCGCGAGATGCCGCATGCTGGCCGAGAGCAGTGGCGACAGCACCCCGGCAACGATACTGCAGAGCAGCAGGCTGGCAAATGCCTGCACTGAGGAAATGCCACCGCGCTGGTGCGGGAACCGATCCAGCAGCAACAGCGTCAGGGTGGGAAATGCCAATTGCACCCCGACCGCGTGCAGCGTCAGCGGCAGCATCGACCACGGCAGGCGCGGCTGCGGAAATACCTGCGCCAGCAACAGGTGCAGCACGCAGGCCAGCAACATCACGGCATAACCCAGGTTCACCGTGGCGCCCACGCCAGCCCGCCCTGCCATCCGGCCGGACAGCCATGCACCGCCGACCAGGCCGATCACCACCGGCACGAACAACCACGGAAAACCTGCCGCCGACAGGTGCAGCAATTCGCGCACGATGCGCGGGGCCGAGGCGATGTACAGGAACAACCCGGCGAAATTGACCGAACTGGAAATCAGCAGCGGCCAGAACACGCGGTCGCGAGCGAACGACAGATAGCTCGCCACCAGGTGTCCCGGCGCAAATGACGTGCGCCGATCTGCCGGATGGGTTTCTTCCAGCAGCAGCAGCAAGGCCAGTGACAGTGCCGCGGTGAACCCCGTCAGCACCCAGAAGATCCCATGCCAGCCGCTCAGCGACAGCAGCAGTGCGCCGACCATCGGCGCGATCACCGGCGCCACGCCGAAAATCATCATCACCCGCGACATCAGCCGCTGCGCCGCGGCACCATGCAGACTGTCGCGGATCACCGCGCGCCCCACCACCAGCCCGGCACCGGCGCACATGCCCTGCAGGCCGCGACACACCAGCAGCATGGCGAACGAGGTCGACAGCGCCGCACCCGCCGAGGCGAGCGCATACAACAGCATGCCGGTGACGATCACCGGCTTGCGCCCGACCGCGTCGGAGATCGCGCCGTGGAACAGACTCATCGCCGCGTAGGTGATCAGATACACGCTGATCAGCTGCTGCAGCGCGGTGGCATCCACGCCGAAGCGTGCGCCGATCAACGGAAACGACGGAAACACCGCATCGATCGAGAACGGGCCGATCATCGACAGCGCGGCCAGCAGCCAGGGCAGACTGCGCCGCACGGTGCGACGGGTTGGGTTCATGGCGGCAACGGTCGTGCAGGCTGGGTCGCCGCGAGTATAGGACAGCCCGGAAACCTCGTGACGGCAGCGTCCGCTTGACGACGATCCGGCCGGATCGACTAGGATGGACGCCAGGAGCCTGTCGGGCTTTGGTGGTCGAGGCGACCAAAGCACGACAGGCTCCGAGGGAGATGGCATGCCTCCCGTTTCGAGGAAGCCTTCGGCGTACCCGGAACAAACCGCTTCTCGCATGACGGCGTTGAAGCTGATGATGCCTGCACCACCGGCTTCCGGCGGCGCAGGCGTGCCTGCCACCCGGCAGCCGGACACTTCCCTCAGATGGAGATGCGCTCGTGGGTTATACCGGATTTCTTGCCATCGGCGTCGGCGGCGCCGTGGGTTGCTGGCTGCGCTATGGACTGGGCGTGCTGCTCAACCCGCTGTTCCCCACCCTGCCGCTGGGCACGCTGGCGGCCAACCTTACCGGCGGCCTGCTGATGGGCTGCGCGATCGGCCTGTTCCGCCATTTCCAGGCCGTGTCGCCGGAGCTGCAGCTGTTCGTGTTGACCGGCTTCCTCGGCGGCCTCACCACCTTCTCCACCTTCTCGGCCGAAGCCACCAACTTGCTGCTGCGCCAGCAGTACCTCTGGTTCAGTGGCCACGTCGCGGTACATGTCGTCGGCTCGCTGACGATGACCGTGCTGGGCATCACGCTCACCCGCAGCCTGCTGCGTTATTGATTCCGGAGTCGGCCATGAACCAGGAAACCGTTCAACAGGGTGTACATCTGTATTTCTACTGTCATGCGCGTGCCAGGCACGCCGGCATGCTGTTGTCCGAATGGCTGCTGGAACAGGCCAAGCGCCACGGTCTGAGCGGCGGTTCGGTATTCCGCGCGATCGCCGGTTTCGGCCGGCATGGCGTGCTGCACGAGGAGCAATTCTTCGAGCTGGCCGACGACCTGCCGGTGAAAATCGAATTCCTGCTGCGCGAGGATCAAGTCGAATTTCTGCTGCAGCTGGTTCGCGACGAAGGCGTCAATGCGGTGTATGCGCGTTCCCCGGCAAGCTTTGCGCTGCTGGGCAAGGGTTGATCGCCCAAGGCAAACCCGCACTCTGGAATCGACACCGCTAACGGCGAGGCAACGCATGAAACAGGACAACCTGAAAGAACGCGCCCGCGACTTGCTCGAACACGCCGGGATCCACCTCGACGGCAGCGCCCCGATCGACCTGCGCGTGCACGATCAACGCTTTTATGCGCGCGTGCTGGCGCACGGCTCGCTGGGGCTGGGCGAGTCCTACATGGACGGCTGGTGGGATGCCGACGACCTGCCCGGCTTGTGTACGCGACTGCTGACCGCCGGCCTGGATCAGGAACTGAAAACGCTCGACGTCCTGCTCGCCCATCTGAAGGCCCGCTTCATCAACCTGCAGCGCGGCGAACGCGCCTACGAGATCGGCAAGGTGCATTACGACCTCGGCAACGACCTGTTCCGGGCCATGCTGGGCAAGCGGCTGGTGTATTCCTGCGGCTACTGGGCGGCGGCCGACCGGCTCGACGATGCCCAGGCGGCCAAGCTCGACCTGGTCTGCCGCAAGCTGCAACTGCAGCCGGGCCAGCGTGTGCTGGACATCGGTTGCGGCTGGGGTGAGGCGCTGAAGTACGCGGCGGAACACTACGGCGTCGAGGGCGTCGGCATCACCGTGTCGCAGCAGCAGGCCGACTATGCCCGCGAACTGTGCGCCGGGCTGCCGATCGAGATCCGCCTCCAGGATTACCGCGAGATCGACGAATGCTTCGACGCGGTGTACTCGATCGGCATGTTCGAACACGTCGGCGGCAAGAACTACCGCAGCTATTTCGAAACCGTCAGGCGCTGCCTGAAGGACGACGGCCTGTCGCTGCTGCATTGCATCGGCAGCAACAGCGCACCGGCACAGACCGATCCGTGGATCGAGAAATACATCTTCCCGAATTCGGTGATCCCTGCCGCCAGCCAGGTGACAAGCGCGCTCGAAGGCCTGTTCGTGGTCGAAGACTGGCACAACTTCGGCGCCGACTACGACCGCACGCTGAGCGCCTGGCGCGCCAACGTCGAAGCCGCGTGGCCGACGCTGGATGCCAGCTACGACGAACACTTCCGCCGCATGTGGCGCTATTACCTGGCCGGTGCCATCGGCGTGTTCCGCAGCCGGCGCGACCAGCTCTGGCAACTGGTGCTGAGTCCGCACGGCGTGGCCGGCGGTTATCGTGCGCCGCGCTGATCCGCCGCCGGCGCAGCGCTGAATACGTCCTTGCCGAACGCGCGCAAATGCGGTGAGCCGGCGTAACCCAGGTGCGGCAACCCGAAGAAATCCTCGACCGTGCGCAGCAGGCTGTAATGGTTGTACGGCGTGCGCGACACCGTACCCGGCACGATGTAAGGCGACAGCAGCACCGCGCCGACCCGACCGCCACCCGGGCCTTGCAGCCCCGGCGGCGGCCCGCCCGGCAAGGGCTGCTCGCCGCAGCAGGCTTGCGCGTCGGTGCCTTCGTCGAACGTGATCACCAGCAGGCCGTCCTGGCGGAACGCGGGTGAGGCGAGGATGCGCGGCACCCATCGGCGCAGGAACGCATCGGCGGAAACCAGCCCACCCGGCTCGCCGTTCGCGCACGGCGCGTCGTGGCCGTCATGGCAGAGGCTCGGCGTGATGAAGGCGAAGTTCGGCGTGCTGTCGACGTTCTGCAGATCCTGCGCGAGACGGTCGAGATTGACGACATGCCGCGCACAGCGCGCCGGGTCGTCGATGATCGAATGGAAGTACACGAACGGGTCGTGCTTGTCGGCGTACTGGTCCCTCGCGCTGGCATGGTTGGTGACGTCAAGGGCACCGATGGCGACGTGTCCGCAGGTCGCAGCTTCGCGCGCCGGGTCCGCCCCCATGTCCTCCATGTAGCCCTTCCAGCCCAGGCCGGCGGCATCGAGCTGGTCGGCCAGCGTCCGGACGTCGGCCGGGTAGACGCAGCCCTCGCCCAGCGCCTGCCCGTTCGCATCCAGCCCCGGCGCGCGGCGAATGAACTCGCCGAACACTTTGCAATCATCCTGCGTGGCGGGGTTCGGCGCCTGGCCGCTGATCATCGCGATGTAGTTGTCCAGGCTGTAGTGGCCGATGCCGTAGAAATTCGGCAACAGCGCGCCCTGCTTCGGCAGCTCGTGCGCCAGATATGGCGCCAGCGACTGCGCGCCGAAAGTCACCGGGTATGGCTCGTTCTCCAGCACGATCACGAACACGTGACGCACCGGCGCCGCGCCGGCCGGCATCGCAGGTGCCGGCATCGCAGGAGCCGAGCGCGCAGGACTTGCCGAGCAGGCCCCGACCCCGAGGCACGCCAGCGTCACGCCGATCAACCAGGGACGCAGGCGCGCTAGCAGCCGGATCGCGCCGGCCGCGCCGGATACGGATTTCTTCATCAATGTGTTTCCTGGGGGACGGAACCGCCGTGCGCAACGCAGGCCGCTCGGTCAATGGAACAACACGACCATGACACCGTCAAGAACTGTGCTTCCCGCGCCCCGATCATCGGATACAAGTTGGCGCTCATCGCTCCCCGCGTATGGCCATCACGCCGCGCGCGGGCGGATGTGAACTAGCGCGTCGCCCAACTCGCGGCGCGCCGTTTCCAGCTCGAACCGCTTTTGCAGGTTGATCCATACGTCCGCCGTCGTGCCGAAGTAACGGCCCAGGCGCAGAGCGGTGTCCGCGGTGATGCCGCGCTTCTCGTTCACGATGTCGTTCACGCGTGCCGGCGTCACGCCGATGGCGCGGGCGACCGCGTGACTCGAAAGTTGCATCGGCACCATGAATTCGTCGCGGAGGATTTCGCCGGGATGGATCGGCGGCAGCAGTTTGGCAGCCATGGTCTTTTCCTATCTCAATCGTCAATCGTCAATCATCAGTGGTAATCGCAGATTTCCACGTCATAGGCGTCGCCGTCCTTCCAGCGGAAACACAAGCGAAACTGATCGTTTACGCGGATGCTGAGCTGCCTGGCGCGGTCGCCCTTGAGAGTTTCCAGACGATTGCCCGGTGGCACGCGCAAATCGTCCAGTACGCCCGCTGCATCGAGATATTCGAGCTTGCGGCGAGCGGCGCCTTCGATGCTCACGAAATGGCGGACGCGTTCGCCGTTGAACAGGGCTTTCACGTCCTGATCGGCGAACGTCTTGATCATGGTTTATCGTATATCGATACACGATACGAAACAAGAAGCCTGCCGGAACAGGTGTCCAGCCGGACCGCCTGCGATCTCGGCAGACGCCACGGGATTGAATCCGCGGATCGTTTGCCATGACACTGTCGGCATGAAGGCACGTTTCCTCGCACGTCTACTCGCCTGTCTCGTCCTGCTGCTGCCCGTGTCGGCCTTCGCCCACCCGGCGTTGTGGGTGGTCAAGCGCGCCGACACCACCATCTACCTGTTCGGCACCGTGCACCTTTTGCCCAACGACACCGACTGGCGCTACCCGGCGCTCGACCGGGCACTGGCCGCCAGCGACTCGCTGACGATCGAGCTGACCGACGACGGCCCCGCGCACATGCAGGCGCTGGTGCTGCAATACGGCCTGGACCCGGCCCACCCGCTCATCGACAAACTCAGCCCGCGCGAGAACGCCGCCCTGGCATCGGCCGCGCAAACTGCCGGCGTGCCCGGCGGCGTGCGCACCCTGCAGATCATGCGTCCCTGGCTGGCCGCGCTGACCCTGGCCGTGACGCCGCTGCTGAAGGCCGGGCTCGATCCCGCGCACGGCGTAGACAAGCTGTTGAAGGCGCAGATGCTCGCGGCCGGCAAGCCGGTCAACGGACTGGAAACCGCCGAACAGCAGATCCGCTTTCTTGCCGACCTGCCGCCCGCCGTCGAACTGGCGTTCCTGCGCGCGACCCTGCACGATGCCAACCAGGGCAGCAGCGAACTCACCGAGCTGATCGGCGCCTGGAAAGCCGGCGACACCGCCGCCATCGCCAGACTCGAAGACGAAGACCTGCGCCAGCGCGAGCCGGCGCTCTACCAACGCCTGCTGGTGGAACGCAATCGGAACTGGGCCGGCAAGATCGCCGCCATGCTGCAAAAGCCCGGCACCGTCTTCATCGCCGTCGGCGCGGCCCATCTGGCCGGGCCGGACAGCGTGCAGGCGCAGCTGCGCAAGCTGGGCATCGACGCTGTCCGCCAATAGCGGAAGGGGGCGCCCGATCGTCTGCTGGAGGGTCAGATCCAGCGCATCACCGCTTCGGCCGTGTCAGCCGCCGTGGTGTTGAAGCAAATCCTCGCGTGGGGCGCGCACTCATGGACCACGTTGACGAGTTTCTCGAACAGCAGCAACAGCGGTGGTGAACGAAGTCCGGCGCCGATCATCACGCAGTCGAAACTCCGCCGCTGCAGCTGCCGCGCGGCAACGGCCCCGGCGGTTTCGCCAGAATCCACGAGGCAGCTTTCCACCTCATAACCCTGGCCGCGCAATCGCTCCAGCCGGGACTCGATGAAGGCCCTGACGAGATCGGGGGTGAGCCCGGGAAACTCCGAGAAATCGGCAAAGTCCGGATCCAGTCCCAGGGCAAGCACGCTTTTCGATATTTTCCGACTCCGCTGCAGGGGTTCTCTAGTCGATGCCGGCGACAGCGTGCGGCAGGTAGGGCGCTTCGAGCGCCTCGATCTCGGCATCCGGCAACCCGACCGCCAGCGCCGCCACCGCTTCTTCCAGATGATGCGGTTTGGTCGCGCCCACGATCGGCGCGGTGACCACGGGCTTGTGCAGCAGCCAGGCCAGCGCCACCTGCGCGCGCGGAATACCGAGTCGCGCGGCAACCTCGCCGACGCGCTCCACCACGGCCTTGTCCGCTGCCCTGCTCGCGGCATAGACACCATCGCCCCACGGGTCGGAGCCGCCGCGCACGGTGCTGGGCTCGTCCTCCCATGGCCGCGCCAGCCGGCCACGCGCCAGTGGGCTCCAGGGCACCACGCCGACGCCTTCCGCCGCACACAGCGCCAGCATTTCCCGCTCTTCCTCGCGGTAAAGCAGGTTGTAGTGCGGCTGCATCGATACGAACCGCGTCCAGCCGTGCAGGTCCGCGGTATACAGCGCCTTCGCGAACTGCCATGCCATCATCGACGAGGCACCCAGGTAACGGGCCTTGCCCGCCTTCACCACGTCGTGCAGCGCCTCCAGCGTCTCCTCGATCGGCGTGGCGTCGTCCCAGCGGTGGATCTGGTAGAGGTCGACATGATCGGTGCCGAGCCGGTGCAGGCTGGCATCGATCTCGGTCATGACCGCCTTGCGCGACAGGCCGCCGCCGTTCGGATCGGCGCGCATCGGATAGAACAGCTTCGTCGCGATGACGACTTCCTCGCGCCGGGCGAAATCGCGCAGCGCGCGCCCCAGCACCCGTTCGCTGTCGCCGCCCGAATACATGTTGGCGGTGTCGAAGTAGTTGATGCCCAGCTCGAGCGCGCGCCGGATGAACGGCCGCGCGTGTTCTTCGTCCAGATGCCACGGCCGTTCGGCCGGCGTGACCTCGTAGCTCATGCAGCCGAGGCAGATGCGCGAGACCTTGAGGCCCGACTTGCCCAGATTCACGTAATCCATGATGGGTACTCCCGGTTGACGATGGTGGATATGACATGCGGTCGCTCGCGCTCACCGGCGGCTTGCCCGGTGCAGTCCGACGCCGGCGATGACCAGCGCGATGCCGGTCATCTCGATGCGGCTGGGTATCTGATGCAGCACCACGAGGCCGATCACGCTCGCCGTGGCGGGCAACAGCGCCAGCAGCAGCGCAAACGTGGCGCGCGGCAGCCGCGCCATCGCGAACTGGTCGCAGACGTACGGGATCACCGACGACGAAATGCCGACGCCGATGCCGGCCGCGAGCAACACGGGGCTGGCCATCGCCACAGCCGCGTCGTGCAGGCCGAATGGCATCACCAGCAGCAAGGCCACCAGCATCGCCGCGGCGAGGCGATCGATGCCCTCGCCGCCGCCGTCCTTCGCGGCGCGATGTCCAAGCACGATGTACAGCATGAACAACGCGCAGTTGGCGAAGGCATAGACAATACCTGTCGACGCACCGGCGAAACGCAGGTGGGTCAGCATCCACACGCCGGCCACCGCGACAGCCAGCGCCACCGCGTTGCGCCGGCTGCGCGTGCCGGCCAGGGCCAGGACGATCGGCCCGAGGAATTCGATCGCGCCGACGGTGCCCAGCGGCAGGCGGTCGATCGCCAGATAGAAACAGATGTTCATACAACCGAGCACGACGCCCAGCGCGACGATGTTCCACCGCGCCGCGGCACCCTGCTGCAGGAAATAGCGCCATGGCTTCCGCCACGCGGCGAAAATCAACGCGGCGCCGGCGATCCGCAACCAGGCGACGCCGAGCGGCTCGACCCGGGCAAACAACAGGACGGCGAAGGCCGGGCCGAGGTAATGAAAGACCGCGCTGACGAGGAAATACAGGTGCGGCGGCAAGCGGTCGCCGGGTGCGGTTCGCGTCCGCGCCAGGCGATGGACGGTCGGATTGGCCTGTTCGACGTTCATGGCTCCACTTTTACAAAGTATCGGCGCATGATCCATGCTGAAAAGAAAGGACTGAGCAATCAATATTTAATATCTTGCAGGTTGAGCGTCCCATATGCCTCAGATTTCAAATCTCTTGTCCGATCCCCGCAACGTCGCCCTGCTGCAGGCGCTGCAGGAGGATCCTCGCCAGCCCGTCACCCGGCTGGCCGCGCGGGTCGGCATGTCGGCGCCGGCGGTGAAGGAGCGCCTGAGCCGGCTGGAGGAAACCGGGGTGATCCGTGGCTACCGGATCGATCTGGACCCGAAGGCGCTGGGCTGGCCGATCACGGCCTACGTGCGTGTGCGTCCGGTGCCCGGGCAGCTGCCGAAGATCGCCGAACTCGCGCAGAAGATGCCGCAGGTCGCCGAATGCCACCGCGTCACCGGCGAGGACTGTTTCATCATCAAGTTGCACCTGGACGCGCTGGAGCATCTCGACCTGATCCTCGACCGCTTCCTGCGCTACGGCCAGACCACGACATCGATCGTGCAGTCCACCCCGGTGCCGCTGCGTGCGCCGCCGCTGCCCGCCGGCAACGGCAAGACCCGATGAACCGCCGCCGGCGCGGCGGCACAACGCGGGCGATCCGGCAAGCTGTCGCGGGCCGGCACGTTCTGGCACCATCGACCGGCTATCCGCGCTCTGCGCGCAACCCATCAGACATCACCGCATGAACCTGCAAGCCAATTACGAACAGATCCCGCTGAAGGAATACGCCGAGCGGGCCTATCTCGACTACTCGATGTACGTGGTGCTGGACCGCGCCCTGCCGTTCGTCGGCGACGGGCTGAAGCCGGTGCAGCGGCGCATCATCTACGCGATGAGCGAGCTGGGGCTGGCCGCTACGGCCAAGCCGAAGAAGTCTGCGCGCACCATCGGCGACGTGATCGGCAAGTTCCATCCGCACGGCGATTCGTCCTGCTACGAGGCGATGGTGCTGATGGCGCAGCCGTTCTCGTACCGCTATCCGCTGGTCGACGGCCAGGGCAACTTCGGCTCGCCGGACGACCCCAAGAGCTTCGCGGCGATGCGCTACACCGAGTCCAAGCTCAGCCCGATCGCCGAGGCGCTGCTGGGCGAGCTGGGCCAGGGCACGGTGGACTGGGTGCCGAACTTCGACGGCACCATGGACGAGCCGAGCTGGCTGCCCGCGCGGGTGCCGCACGTGCTGCTGAACGGCTCGATGGGCATCGCGGTGGGCATGGCCACCGACATCCCGCCGCACAACCTGCGCGAGCTGGCCAGCGCGTGCATCCGCCTGCTGGACGACCCGGACGCCAGCGTCGCCGACCTGTGCGAGCACGTGCGCGGGCCGGACTATCCGACCGAGGCCGAGATCATCACCCCGCACGCCGACCTGCTGGCGATGTACCAGAGCGGCGGCGGCTCGGTGCGCGCCCGCGCGGTGTACCAGCGCGAGGAAGGCAACATAGTGATCACCGCGCTGCCGCACCAGGTCAGCCCGTCGAAGATCCTCGAGCAGATCGCCGCGCAGATGCGCGCCAAGAAGCTGCCGATGATCGAGGACCTGCGCGACGAATCCGACCACGAAAATCCCACCCGCCTGGTGATCGTGCCGCGCTCCAGCCGCGTCGATGCCGACGAGACCATGCAGCACCTGTTCGCCACCACCGATCTGGAAAAGAGCTTCCGCGTCAACCTCAACATGATCGGCCTGGACGGTCGCCCGCAAGTGAAGGATCTCAAGCGGATCCTCGGCGAGTGGCTGACCTTCCGCACCAGCACCGTCACCAAGCGGCTGGAACATCGCCTGGCCAGGGTGGAACGTCGCCTGCACCTGCTCGAAGGCCTGCGGATCGCCTACCTCAACCTCGATGAAGTCATTCGGATCGTGCGCACCGAGGATGATCCGAAGGTCGTGCTGATGGCGCGCTTCCGGCTCAGCGAAGAGCAGACCGACTACATCCTCGAGACCCGCCTGCGCCAGCTGGCCCGCCTCGAGGAAATGAAGATCACCGGCGAGGCCGACCAACTGGAAGAGGAACGCGCGCGCATCAACGTGCTGCTGAAATCGCCGGCCAAGCTGAAGGGCCTGATCAAGGACGAGCTGCGCGCCGACGCCGAAAAATTCGGCGACGCCCGCCGCTCGCCGCTGGTCGAACGCGAGGTGGCGCAGGCGCTGGACGAGAGCGCGCTGGTGGCCAGCGAACCGGTTACCGTGGTGCTGAGCCAGAAAGGCTGGGCGCGCGCAGCCAAGGGTCACGACATCGACGCCGAAGCGCTCAACTACCGCGAGGGCGACCAGCTGCTGGCCGCGGTCAATGCGCGCACCACGCAGCAGGTGGCGTTCATCGACTCCACTGGCCGCAGCTATTCCACGCCGGCGCACACGCTGCCCTCGGCGCGCGGCAATGGCGAGCCGCTGACCGGCCGCTTCAGTCCAGCACCGGGCGCCAGCTTCGATGCGCTCATCGCCGGCGACAACGACACCCGGCTGATCCTGGCCACCGATTTCGGCTACGGCTTCGTCACCCGCTTCGAGGCGTTGACCGGCCGGCAGAAGGCCGGCAAGCAGATCATCAGCCTCAGCGACGGCGCGAAAGTGCTGGCACCGCAGGTCAGCCCCGACCCGGCGCGCGACCGCATCGTGGTGGTCACCACCGAAGGCCACCTGCTGATGTTCTCGGTCGCCGAGCTGCCCGAGCTGGACAAGGGCAAGGGCAACAAGCTGATCGAGATTCCCAAGGCCAAGCTCGCCAGCGGCGACGAGCGCGTGGTCGGCGTGGCTGTGGTGGCCGAGGGCAAGGGCGAGGTGACCCTGTACGCCGGCCAGCGCAAGCTCACCCTGAAATGGGCGGACCTGGTCGAATACGGCGGCAACCGCGCCACCCGCGGCGGCGTGCTGCCGCGCGGCCTGCGCCGGGTGGAACGGATCGAGACGACGGCCTAGCAGCCTGTCGGTCTACGCACGGACCGATTCTTGACGCTTCGCCGGCCCATAATGGTTCTATGGGTCAAGAAGCGGCGGGAGTGGACCGCACAGACGGATTCGCAGCCTGGCTGACCAAAGCCCGACAGGCTGCCAGCGGTAACCGCAGGAACTTCCTGTCATGCTGCCTTTCAAACATGCGGTGTCCACGCCGGCGCGCGTCGCGCGTTGCGCATGTATGGCCCTGGAGCTCACATGAACATGAAGCGGCTGATCAGTATCGTCGCCGGCAGTCTGCTGGCCAGTTCGGTGTGGGCACAAACCAACGGCAAGCCACTGGACCTTCAGCTGCCGCCCGGCGATGTGCCGGCGGCAAACTCGACCTCACCCGCACCCGCATCCGCACCGGCGGCCAACCCGATCATGACCGGCAGCGTGCCGGCGATCGGTGCCACCGCCGCGCCGGTCAGCAAGACCCCCGGCGTCTATTACGGCGACACCAGCGGCCGCATCGGCAACGACACAGCCGCCGCGGCACCACCCTGCGACGATGCCACCTACAACAAGGCCCAGGTCCACGGCAGCGTCGGAATGGGTGTGGCGGCCGGCAATCACGTCAGCGGCAACTACCAGACCGGCACGATCAACGTCACCAAACGACTGGGCAGCTGCGACGACCCGCAGGGCGGCATGAGCATGTCGATCAGCGTCGGCACCAGCCATCTGAACGGCGGTCGCCACCACGATCGCTACGGCTACTGACGCGGCGGGTTCGGCACGCCACGGAACGGACCCGGGCCGGCATCGAGCACCAGCGGCAGGGCCGCTTTTGCAGCGCCTTCAACCAATGGTCACGTGATGCTTGATGCGAGCGTCCGTAGGAGCGCATCCTGTGCGCGAATGCTCTTGTGTGGACGCGGCAAAAGCGTCGCGCACAGGGTGCGCTCCTACAGACGCGTATACGACCACGACTGCATGCGGCCGTCGCGATAGGGCATCACGCCATGGAACGGGCGCGGGTCGGCGTCGAACACCAGCGGCAGGAAGTGACAGTCGCCTTCCCACATCGGCAGTTGCATCAACCGCTCGCGCGCCACCCATTCCAGCGTGCCTTCGGCATTGGCCGTCAACGGCGTGCCGGCGTAGCCGTCGATCAGGAAGATGAAACCGAGCCAGTCCTCGCCCTGCTTGCCGAAGCCCGGCCAGTTCAGCGTGCCGCGCAACTGCATCGACTCGCAGGTAAGCCCCGCCTCCTCGAAAATCTCGCGGCGCATGCAGGCGGCGATGTCCTCGCCCGGCTCCATCTTGCCGCCGAGGCCGTTGTATTTGCCCAGGTGCAGGTCGTCCGCGCGGGCGTTGCGGTGGATCATCAGCACGTCGCGCCGATCCGGCGACAGCACATAGCCGAGCGTGGCGACAATCGGGGTGTAGGGCATGGGACAGGCACCGACAAAAAACCAGTTTAACGGCAGCTGTCCGTTCGCGCAGGGTGATTCACGCCAGGCTCTGCGCGCTAGCAGCCTGAACACCGACTTCCGGCAGACTTGCGCTGCCGCGGCCGGGCGGCGACCATCGACGGATGCCCGCAACGAGTCCGCTTCCGCTTCACACTGTCCCTGTCCGTCAGCCGCTGCGCTGGCTGCTGCCGCTGTTGCTGTTCGCCAGCATGCTGGGTTGCACCCCGACGGCGCGGGCGCTGGACAGCTCGGAGCTGGCGTTCGAGGGCCAGTACTACCGCGTGGTGCGGCTGGACCTGAAGCATGACCGGCTGAGCCTGCACTGGCGCGATCCGCAGAGCGGCCAGCCGTTCGGCAGCATCGAGACCTTGCGCCAGTGGGGCGAGGCGCACGGCCAGCGACTGCTGTTTGCCGCCAACGCCGGCATCTACGACCATCGCCTGGCGCCGCTGGGCCTGCATGTGGAAAACGGCAGGACCGTGGTGCCGCTCAACCTGTCGCATGGCGATCCGGCATCGGGCAATTTCTCGCTGCTGCCGAACGGCGTGTTCGCGGTGTATCCGGACGGCCATGCCGCCGTGCGTACCAGCGGGGATTTCAAGGCGGACGGCAGGGGCGCGCAATGGGCCAGCCAGTCCGGCCCGATGCTGCTGATCGGCGGCAAGCTCAACCCGCAGTTCGTCGACGACTCGGCCAGCCTGAAATGGCGCAGCGGCGTCTGCGCGAAAACGCCGACCGAGGTGGTGTTCGCGGTGAGCGAGGCGCCGGTGAACTTCCACACGTTTGGACGTCTGTTCCGCGACAGGCTCGGCTGCCGTGACGCGCTGTATCTGGATGGCAGCATCTCGCAGCTGTATGTCGACGGCGAGGGTTACTCGGGTGCACCGGCGTTCATGGTCAAGCCGTACGCGGGCATCTTTGCTGTGTTCGTCGCGCGATGACGCCTCGATTCCGGCGCATCTGGCGCGGCCTGCTGTGGACCTTGCTGGGCCTGCTGGCGACGGCGTTCGTCGCGGGCTGGTGGCTGCTCGCCGGCAGCCGCGCCCGTCTCGACGGGCAGCGCCGGCTGCCGGGCTTGAGCGCCAGCGTGAGCATCAGCCGCGACGCGCTGGGCACGGTCACCCTCACGGGGAAAAACCGCGCGGATCTCAGCTATGCGCTGGGCTACGTGCACGCGCAGGAACGCTTCTTCGAGATGGACCTGATGCGCCGCATGGCGGCCGGCGAACTGGCGGCACTGGTCGGTCCGGCGGCGCTGCCCGCCGATCTCGATCATCGCCGGCACCGTCTGCGCGCCGTGGCCGAGGCCGCGTACGCGCAGTTGCCGCCGGGGCAGAAACGCCAGCTCGACCGCTACCGCGACGGCGTCAATGCCGGCCTTGCCGACCTCAACGTACGACCGTGGGAATACTTCCTGCTCGGCAGCAAGCCCCAGCCGTGGCGATCGGAAGACAGCCTGCTGGTGATCGCCGCGATGTACCTGGACTTGAACGGCGACGGCCGCAACCAGCGCGAACTGCGGCTGGCCCAGCTGCGCTCGGTGCTGCCCGGCCCGCTGGCGGATTTCCTGCTGGCGCCCGCCCCTGAGTGGGAGGCACCGCTGACCGGCCGGCTGTCGCGCTCGCCGGTGATACCTGCGGCCGGGGTGTTCGACCTGCGTCATCTCGCCACTGCACGGGCATCCGCCAGCCCGGTCGCCGCGCTGGCGCCGGCACTGGATGCGCCGCGTCCGGGCAGCAACAATTTCGCGGTCGCCGGCACGCTCACCGGCAACGGCGCGGCGATGCTCGCCAACGACATGCACCTGCACCTGCGCGTACCCAATATCTGGTTCCGCACCCGCCTGCGCTATCCCGACCCGAGCGCCCCGCACGGCCAGCGCGACGTCAACGGCGTCAGCCTGCCCGGCACGCCGGCGATGATCGTCGGCTCCAACGGCCAGATCGCCTGGGGCTTCACCAACAGCTACGGCGACTGGCTGGACTGGGTGCGCGTAAAGCGCAACCCGGCCGACCCCACGCGCTACAAGGTGCCGGGTGGCTGGGCATCGATCGAGGTCCACGACGAACACATCCAGGTCAAGGGTCGGCCGGACACCATCCTCAAGGTCGAGGACACCCGCTGGGGCCCGATCATGGGCACGGATGTCGATGGCACGGCGCTGGCGCTGGCGTGGATCGGCGACCGGCCACGCGGCTACAACCTCGCGCTGATGCAGTTCGAACACGCGACCGATGTGCCGGCAGCACTGGCCCTGGCGCCCCGGCTGGGCATGCCGCCACAGAACCTGCTGGTTGCCGACAGCGCCGGGCACATCGGCTGGACGATCGCCGGCAACGGCATTCCGCTGCGCAGCGGTTTCGATCCGTTGTTGCCGGCGGACTGGTCGCGGCCCGGTAGCGGCTGGCAGGGCTGGGCGGCACCTGCGCAATACCCGCGCATCGAAGATCCCGCCAACGGCCGGCTGTGGACCGCCAACAACCGCACGGTCGACGGTAGCGCGCTGGCCCTGCTCGGCGACGGCGGCTACGACCTCGGCGCACGCGCGCAGCAGATCCGCGACGATCTGCTCGCGCACAGCCGCTTCGGACCCGGCGACCTGCTCGACATCCAGCTGGACAACCATGCCGTGCTGCTGACCCGCTGGCAGCAGTTGCTGCACGCGACGCTGGCCGGTAGCCGTGACCCGGCGTTGCAGCAGCTGAATCAGCTCACGACCCCGTGGCACGACCGCGCCGCCGTGGACAGCGTCGATTACCGGCTGGTGCGCGCGTTCCGCAGCCAGGTCACCGAGGCGGTGCTGGCGCCGTTCGTCGCACAGGCAAGACAGCGCTACGGCGACTTCGCCTGGCCCAACCAGAACAGCGCCGAGGCGGCCGTGTGGATGCTGACCCAGGCACAGCCAGCCTACCTGCTCGATCCGCGGTACAAGAACTGGCATGCGCTGCTGCTCGACGCCGCTCGCAAGGTCGTCGGCACGCTGGGCAGCCGGCCCGGCGGATTGAACGCCCGCACCTGGGGCAAGGCCAATCGCGCCGACATCGATCACCCGCTGGCGCGTGCACTGCCGGGCTGGCTCGGCCATTTTCTCGACATGCCCAAGCAACCGCTGCCCGGCGACAACAACATGCCACGCGTCGCCGCCCCCGGCTTCGGCGCCTCCGAACGCCTCGACGTGGCGCCCGGCCACGAAGCCCAGGGCATCCTCGAAATGCCCGCCGGCCAGAGCGACAACCCGCTGTCGCCGTACTACGGCGCGGGGCATGCAGACTGGGTCAAGGGAAGGCCCACGCCGCTGCTGCCGGGACCCGAGCAGCATCGGCTGACACTGGAGCCGGCCGGGGCCTGAGCCAGTTGCCCGCTGAATCGGCGGCCTGATGTGGGAGCGCAAGCGCGCTACGGGATCCACCTGCCTGTTGTAGGAGCGCACCCTGTGCGCGAAGTGCGCGAACCCTTCGCCACGGCATCGCACCGTGTTTTCGCGCACAGGGTGCGCTCCTACGGGACCGGCATGCCGTCGAAGGAGGGCACCCTGTGCGCGATAGCCACCGATACCCACACGATGAAGGGCGCCTCGGCGCCCTTCGCACAATACCCGCCGCGTCGACGCCGCGATCAACGCACCTTGAACAACACCGGCGCCCACGTACCGCTGACGTACGACTCCTCGCGATGCCGGTGCATGCGCTCGATCGTTTCGACCCGGCGCGCTTCGGCCCAATCGACGCGGGTCAACATGAGTTCGGCGGTATTGAGGCTGCGCCGCGAGGCTTCGTTGTCGCGCCATTTGCGGAAGTCGTCGTAAGCCCCGATCTCGTGCTTCAGCTCGATCGCGCACAGCTCGATCATGATCGCGTCGTCGAGCAAACCGAGCACGGGCACGCTGTCCGGCACCAGGTCGTCAGGGCTCGCGAAATAAGTCAACGCGGCCAGCACGTTGTCGCGATCCGCCGCGGGCAGGCCGAAGCCGGCATCCTCGACCATCGCGATCATGGTCTCCAGGTGCTTCAGGCGGGTGGCGACGAAATCGGGCAGTTGCTTGCGGCGGGTATCTTCGAGCAGCTTGCGCGCGGCGCCGACAATGCTGACGGCATCCAGGTTGTCGACCTTCTTCTGGGCGCCCTTCATGCCGTCGACAAAAAGCGCCAGGTCGGAGTCGCTAAGGGTGATGCTGATATCCATACTCATGGTCGGCAACTCACAGGGTGTCATGGGACGGATCGGCAGGTTATGCCAGCGGTGGCATGGGCGTCAATCGAGCATCGGGCGGCGTGGGGCGAACACATGCAGTGGACCCTGATGCACCGCGAACGACTGCTGGAGCAAGGTAAACTGCAGTCAGCCAACGGGCGTCAGACTGCCTTCCGGCAAACCGAGCGTCATGTAGACATCCGCGGTCCGGTAACGCACGTCCGCCGGCATCGGCGCGTGCTCGAAGCCGAGATCCGTGTAGAGACGGATCGCATCCGTCAGTGCGGCATTGGAAGTGAGCACGACCTCGCTCGCGCCCGCGGCGCGGGCGAACTGGATCACCGACAGCGACAGCTGGCGTCCCAGGCCACGTCGCTGCGACGTGGGCGCGACGGCGAGCTTGGCCAGTTCGAAGGTGCCGGCCGAAACGCGGATCGCCGCGCAGGTGCCGACCACCTTGCCGCGATCCAGTGCCAGAAAGACCTGCCCGCCGCCGGCCAGGATCTGTTCCTCGGGATGCTGCAGGTAGGCAAGGTCCGCCGGTTCGAGCAGATCGTGTGCATCGAGCCACCAGCGATTGATGCGCTCGAAAGCCGGCTGGAATTCGCGTCGGTACGGGACGATCTGCGCGGGAGATGCACCGGCATCGGCGGCGTTCGTTGGCATGGCGCGCTACTCCGGCTGGCCTGTTCGATGAAGGTGGCCCGCCGATCGGCCGCCACGTGCCCGGCAGGGTTCGCTCCGGGGCAGACCCCGATCATGCGTCACCCCCCGGCACAAGGCAACCGCATGCCGGGGCAGCGGCAACGGCAAACACCGACGCACATCCCGCGCGCCCTTCTTCGGTCAAGTCCGATCAAGAGCTCCCTCACCCCGCCCCTCTCCACCGGCTCTGCCGGGTAGCGGGAGTCGAAGCGATCGGCATCCAGCCCCACCGTGCCCGCCCGGCAGCGCCAGCAGTTCCCTCACGAGTGCCCGGACACCGCGTGCGGTACATAGTGTTCCTCCAGCGCGCTGACTTCTCCGGGCGTCAAGGACAACGACAGCGCCGCCACCGCATCGTCCAGGTGCTGCGCTTTCGAGGCGCCCACGATCGGCGCGGTGACCCAGGGTTTGCCCAGCATCCACGCCAGCGCCACCTGCCCCCTCGGCACGCCGCGTGCGGCGGCGATGGCCGCCACCGCATCCACCACGAGACGGTCGGCGTCGGGCACCACGTACAACGTCTTGCCGAACTCGTCGGTCTGCTGGCGCTCGCTGCTTTCGTTCCATGCGCGGGTGAGCCGGCCGCGGGCCAGCGGGCTCCATGGAATCACCGCCACGCCGGCGTCCCGGCACAGCGGCATCATCTCGCGCTCCTCCTCGCGGTAGAGCAGGTTGTAGTGGTTCTGCATGCTGACGAAACGGGTCCAGCCATGGCACTCGGCCACGTGCTGCGCCTTGGCGAACTGCCAGGCGTACATGGACGAGGCGCCGAGGTAGCGCGCCTTGCCGGCCTTCACCACGTCGTGCAGCGCCTCCATGGTTTCCTCGATCGGCGTGGTCGGGTCCCAGCGGTGGATCTGGTACAGATCCACGTAGTCGGTGCCGAGGCGGCGCAGACTGTGGTCGATCTCGGCGAGGATCGCCTTGCGCGACAGGCCCATGCCGTTGGGCCCGGCGTGCATGCGCCCATGCACCTTGGTCGCCAGCACGATGGCACCGCGCTGACCGTGCTCTTTCAGCACGCGGCCGACGAACTCCTCCGAGGTGCCGTCCGAATACACGTTGGCGGTGTCGAGAAAGTTGATGCCCAGCTCCAGCGCCCGCCGGATCAGCGGGCGGCTGGTGTCCTCGTCCAGTGTCCATGCGTGGTTACCGCGGCCGGACACGCCGTAGGTCATGCAGCCCAGGCACAGGCGCGACACCTCCAGGCCGGTGCGGCCAAGCTTCACGTATTCCATGGTGCGACTCCAGCGGGGAATGGGTTCTCCAGAATAGACTTCCGGCCGTGACGGCGCACCCGCCTGAGTGCGCCCTGGCCAGTCGTCACGAGAGCAGTTGCAGCAACCCCTCCAGATCGCGCACCACATGCGTCGCCGCGCCGCTTCGCGAGTGCGGCCGCTGCACGAAGACCGTGGTCAGGCCGAGTTCGTTGGCCACGGCCAGGTCGTAATCGGCGTAGGCGGACACATGCCACCACACCCGGCCCGGCCCGATGCCCCGACGCTGGGCCATCTGCCGCCAGAACCGCGGGTCCGGCTTGTAGATCCGCGCCTCCTCGGCACACAGCCAGTCGCTGAGCGCAAACCCGAGCTGCCGCCGGATGTCCTCGCCGTG
Organism: Rhodanobacter sp.; assembly: GCA_035530315.1. Taxonomy (GTDB): domain Bacteria; phylum Pseudomonadota; class Gammaproteobacteria; order Xanthomonadales; family Rhodanobacteraceae; genus Rhodanobacter. The sequence goes on from DATKVA010000155.1 coordinate 28,825, forward strand.
GGCACGATCGCTGTTGGTCATCGCCGCGCACGGCGCCACCCGCATGAGCGCCTTGAGCGCTGCCACCGCCTCCGGATACAGCGGCCACCGGCCCACCCCCGCGCCGATCCGGGCGGCGACCGTTGGCTCGAGTCCGAGCACCTGTTCGAGGCTGCGCGCGGTGATCTGGGCATAGTCGAGGAACGGTCCCTGCTCCAGCTGACCCTGCACGTCGACGATGCGATCGAACTCGCCCCCGCGCAGCGGCCTGCCCGCATCGACGCAATCCGCTTCCATT
>DATKVA010000156.1:0-26579 GCA_035530315.1 Rhodanobacter sp.
TGCGCGCGATGCCCTTTGCGAAGGTTCGTCGACAAGAGCATCGCGCGCAAGCGCGCTCCTGCGGGGGTATACGAGATTGATGGAGTCGCGACATGTTCGCCTATTACCTGCAACTGGGCTTTCGCAGCCTGCGCCGCAATCCGGCGCTCACGGCGCTGATGGTGGTGGCCATCGGCTTCGGCGTGGCGGCGTCCATGATCACCTGGTCGGTATTCCGTGCGGTGTCCGGCAATCCGATCCCGGACAAGTCGGCGCAGCTGTTCACGCCGCAGGTCGACAGCTGGGGGCCGCAGCAGAACCTCAAGGGCGAGCCGCCCGAGGCTTTGAACTACGTCGACGCGATGGCCTTGATGCGTGCGCATCAGGCGAAACGTCAGACCCTGCTGTATCCGTTGCGGTTGTCGGTGCTACCGGGCGGCAGCCGCAGCCTGCCGATGGCGGCGAAGGGCTACGCGGTATACGGCGATTTCTTTCCGATGTTCGAGGTGCCGTTCCTGTACGGCAGCGGCTGGAGCACGCAGGACGATGACAGCCGTGGTGCCGTGGTGGTGCTCAGCGAGGAGTTCAACCAGAAGCTGTTTGGCGGTGCCGACAGCGTGGGCCGCGAAATCACCTTGAACGGGCATGACTACCGTGTCGTCGGCGTGACCCGGCATTGGAACCCCAAGCCGCGCTTCTTCGATCTGTTCAACAGCAGCGGCTTCGTGGATGCCACGGACTTCTACCTGCCCTTCACTCGTGCACTGGATCTGCAGATCAATAGCGCGGGCAGCAACAGCTGCCGCGGAAAATTGAATTTCACCGGCTGGGATCGCTGGCTGCAAAGCGATTGCGTGTGGGTCACGCCGTGGGTGGAACTGGATAGTGCGGCGGATGTTGCTCATTACCGTCAGTTCCTCGAGGGCTATGCGGCTGACCAGCAGCGAGCAGGGCGTTTCGCCTGGGCGCCCAACGTGCGCCTGCGCGACGTGACGCAATGGCTCGCTCACGAGCACGTGGTGCCGCCGGAAAGCCGAATTTCGCTGCTGGTAGCGCTGGCCTTCTTCGCGATCTGCCTGGTCAACACCATCGGCCTGCTGCTGGCGAAGTTCCTGCGCCGCGCGGGCGAGATCGGCGTGCGCCGAGCGCTGGGTGCCTCGCGCAGGGAGATCTATACGCAATACCTGATCGAGGCGGCCACGGTGGGCCTGGCCGGCGGCGTGCTTGGCCTGCTGCTCACCGCCGCGGGGGTTCCCGGTGCGGGCCTGCTGTTCCAGCCGCAGATCGCGCGGCTGGCGCAGCTGGATCTTTCGCTGGTGGCGCTGACCCTGTCGGTGGCCGTCCTCGCCACCCTGGCGGCGGCGTTCTACCCCGCCTGGCGCGCTGCGCAGGTGCAGCCCGCCTGGCAGCTGAAGTCCAATTGAGGCGATGGAGACCGGCATGCAGATCAGACCCATCCTCGCCGCACTCAAGCACCACAAGGCCGGCACCGCGCTGATCGCGTTGCAGATCGCGCTGACCCTGGCGATCGTGTGCAACGCGCTGTTCATCATCCAGCAGCGGCTGGCGCATCTTTCCGAGCCCTCGGGCGTCGACGAGGCCAACCTGTTCGTGGTCAACAACGAGTGGGCAGGGCAAATGTCCACAGCGCAGATCGATGTGCAGATCCAGACCGACCTGGCCGCGTTGCGGCAGTTGCCCAGCGTGCGTGACGCGGCGCCAAGCAGCTCCTATCCATTGAGCGGTTTCGGTGACGACATACCTGCAAACCTCACGCCGGATCAGCTCCAGTGGACCGCGGACCCGGCGATGTACGCGAGCGACGAACATCTGATCGACACGCTGGGGTTGAAGCTGATCGCCGGGCGCAATTTTCGCGCGGACGAAATCGGCCGGATGGGCGTGCGCGACTTCACGGCACCGCCCGCGGTCATCGTGACCAAGGCGCTGGCCGACCGCCTTTTCCCGCATGGCGCGGCACTGGGCAAGCCGATCTACCTGATGAGCAGCACACCCAGCACCATTATCGGCATCGTCGATCGCCTGCAGCGTCAAAGCGTGGACACCTGGACGAAGGCCTATGCCTACCAGGCCATGCTGTGGCCGACGCGCCCGACGCATCCGCAGGGACTGTTCTACGTCGTGCGCGCCAGGCCGGGCCAGCTCGCTGCCGCGATGCGCGAGGCGCCCAAGGCGCTGTACGCGCAGAGCCGCATGCGCATCATCGATCCCAAGAATGGCCTGCTGAGCTTCGCCCAGGTACGCCAGCGCATCTACGACAGCGACCGTGGCATGGCCATCCTGATGGGCATCGTCAGCGCGGTGCTGCTGGTGATTACCGCCGCCGGCATCGTCGGCCTGACCAGCTTCTGGGTGGCGCAGCGGCGCAAGCAGATCGGCGTGCGCCGCGCGCTCGGTGCGCGGCAGCGCGACATCCTGAGTTACTTCATGACCGAGAACCTGCTGATCAGCCTGATGGGCGTCGTCGCGGGCGCCGTGGTGGCGATCGCGCTGAACCTGTGGATGGTCACCCAGTTCGAAATGGCCCGGTTGTCGCTGGCGTACGTGGCAATCGGCGTGCTGACGCTGCTGGCGCTCGGACAGGGCGCCGTGCTGGCCCCGGCGCTGAGGGCCTCGCGCGTGCCGCCAGTGGAGGCCACGCGGAGTGTGTGATGAACGGGTACTTGTAGGAGCGCGCTTGCGCGCGATGCCCTTTGCGAAGGTTCGTCGACAAGAGCATCGCGCGCAAGCGCGCTCCTACCGGGATAGATGAGATTCAAGGAGTCACGACATGTTTGCCTATTATCTCGACCTGGCCCTGCGCAGCCTGAAGCGCAACAAGGCGCTTACCGCGCTGATGGTGCTGGCGATCGCGCTGGGCATCGGCGCCAGCATGACCACGCTGACCGTGCTGCACGTGCTGTCGGGCGATCCGTTGCCGGGGCGCAGCGGCGAAATCTATTACCCGCAGGTCGATCCGCAGGATATCAGGGGCATGTACCCGAGCAAGGAGCCGCCGAAGCAGCTCACCTTGATCGACGGCATGAACCTGCTGCATGCGAAGCGAGCCGATCGCCAGGCCTTGATGACTGGTGGCGACGTGCCGATCCAGCCGCAGCAGTCCGCGCTGGATCCGTTCTACGTGGAGGCGCGCTACACCACCGCGGATTTCTTCCCGATGTTCGGCACGCCGTTCCTCTACGGTCATGGCTGGAATGCGGCCGACGACGAAGCCAAGGCGCGCGACGTGGTGATCAGTCGCAAGCTCAATCAGAAGCTCTACGGCGGCGCCAACAGCGTGGGCCGCACCCTGCGCATGGCCGGTACGACCTTCCAGATCGTCGGCGTACTCGATCGCTGGCAGCCCAACCCGCACTTCTACGATCTCAACACCGGTTCCTACGCCTATGGCGAGCAGGTGTTCCTGCCGTTGCAGACGATGATGGACCTGCATCTGGATCGTAACGGCTCCACCGATTGCTGGGGCAATGGTGGTGGCGGCACGGGCACCATCCTGCCTTCGGCTACCTGCGTGTGGCTGCAATTCTGGGTGCAACTGGACAACCCCCTGAAGGCGGCGGCGTACAAGCAGTTCCTCGTGCATTACTCGGAGGATCAGAAGGCACTGGGCCGCTACCAGCGCGCGCCCAACGTGCGGCTGCGCAACGTCATGCAATGGCTGGATCACAACGGCGTGGTGCCGGATGACGTGCGCCTGCAGACCTGGCTGGCGTTCGGCTTCCTCGTGGTATGCCTGGTCAATACGGTGGGGCTGATGCTGGCCAAGTTCTTGCGCCGCGCCAGCGAGCTGGGCGTGCGCCGTGCGCTGGGCGCCTCGCGGCAAGCATTGTTCGCACAACTGCTGGTGGAGTCGGGCGTGATCGGCCTGGTCGGCGGTCTCGGCGGCATGCTGCTGGCCATGTTCGGGCTGTGGCTGGTGCGGCAGCGATCCTCGGACTATGCGGCGCTGGCGCACCTGGATCCGAGCATGCTGCTCACCACCTTCCTGCTGGCCTTGTGCGCCACCTTGCTGGCCGGTCTGCTGCCCGCCTGGCGCGCCTGCCAGATCACGCCTGCCCTGCAACTGAAGACGCTTTAGTGCGCTATCCCTGCGCGTGAAAGCGGCCATCCGTGACCGCACTACTCACAAGAGCACTCATTCATGGACATTCTTCCCATTCTCTCGACCTTGCGCCGACACAAGCTCACCGCATGGCTGCTGATCCTGGAGATCGCGCTGACCTGCGCGATCGTGTGCAACGCGGTGTTCCTGATCGGCCAGCGCCTGCAGCGCATGGACATGCCCAGCGGCGTGGCCGAGCACGAGTTGCTGCAGATACAGGTGGCCGATGTGGTGAAGAATGGCAATCCCTATGCGCGCGTGCAGGAGGATCTGGCCGTGCTGCGCCAGGTGCCGGGCGTGCAGTCGGTGGCCTTCTCCAACCAGGTGCCGTTCGGCGCCTCCTCGTCCAATGGCAATGTCCTGCTCGACCCCAACCAGCCGCAGCGCACGCTCAATGCGACCACCTACTTCGGCGAGAACCTGGTGCCGACGATGGGCACCCGGCTGGTGGCCGGGCGTGACCTGCGGCCGGATGACTTCGTCGACGTGGACACGGCACTGAAGGGATTGCGCAACGGCGACAGCAAGAGCCTGCCCCACGTGACGCTGATCACCCGCACACTGGCCGAGCGCTTGTGGCCCGGACAGAACCCATTGGGCCGTCTGATCTACCTCACGCCCACCGTGGGCTTGCGTGTGGTCGGCGTGCTGGCCAGCCTGGTCCGGCCCAATGCCTATGACGCAGCCACCGCGCAATACACCATGGTGATTCCGCTGCGCATGGGGGCGGACAAGGGCATGAGCTATGTGATCCGCACCCTGCCACAGGATCGTGCACGCGTACTGGCCGCTTCGCTGGCGGCGTTGAAGAAGGCCGATCCGCAGCGCGTGGTGACCACCCAGCGCACTTTCGACGAAGTGCGCCGCCGCTTCTTCCGGGACGATCGCGCCATGGCCGGCATGCTGGTCGGTGTGATTGCGGCGCTGCTGATCGTCACCGCGCTGGGCATCGTGGGGCTGGCCAGCTTCTGGGTGGCGCAGCGACGCCGCACCATCGGCGTGCGCCGCGCCTTGGGTGCCACCCGCGCCAACATCCTGCACTACTTCCAGACCGAGAACTTCGTGCTGGCCACCCTCGGCATCGCGCTCGGCATGGTGCTGGCCTACGGCATCAATCTGTTCCTGATGACTCACTACGAATTGCCGCGGTTGCCGGCCGTCTATTTCCCGGTCGGCGCCGTCGCGCTGTGGCTGATCGGCCAGCTCGCCGTGCTCGGGCCCGCGTTGCGCGCGGCGGCGGTGCCGCCGGTGGTGGCGACGCGCTCGGTGTGATGAATCAAGGAACCCGTCGAATGGCGGGCGGCTTCAACGTTCGAGGAGGGATGCGGAATGTTTGGCTATTACTTCGATCTGGCCCTGCGCAGCCTGAAGCGCAACAAAGTGTTGACGGCGCTGATGGTGTTGGCCATCGCGGTGGGCATCGGCGCCAGCATGACCACGCTGACGGTGATGCATTTGCTGTCGGGCGACCCGTTGCCGGGCCGCAGCCAGCACATCTTCTATCCGCAGGTCGATCCAGGCCCGAACCCGAGCAAGGATCACGAACCGTGGGACATGATGGATTACCGTTCGGCGCTGGATCTGTGGGGTGCGCATCGTGCCGATCGACAGGCGATGGTCACCAGCAGTGCCGTGCGGTTGACGGCGCCGGGCGTGAATCAGCCGCCGCTGATGGCGCAGATGTTGTCGACCACCAGCGATTTCTTCCCGATGTTCGCCGTGCCGTTCCGCTACGGTAACGGCTGGACGGCCCAGGACGACGCCAGCCGCACGCGGGTGGCCGTCATCTCGGCCGATCTCAACAACAAGCTGTTCCACGGCGAGAACAGCGTGGGGCGTACCTTGCGATTGAAGGACAGCGACGTGCGCATCATCGGCGTGCTGGCGCCGTGGCGGCCATCACCGCAGTTCTATGATGTGGCGGGTGGTCGCTTCTCCAACGGCGATACGGCCGGTTTCTACAGCCGCCCGCAAGAGGTGTTCATGCCGTTCTCCAGTTCGCTGGAGGTCAATGCCGGTGGCTTCAATGCGTTCACCTGTTGGCGCGTGCCGGATGACCTGACGGATCTGCGCAACTCGCCCTGCGTATGGGTGGCGTTGTGGGTGCAACTGGATACCCCGGCGAAAGTCGGCGCGTACCGGCGCTACCTCGCCTCGTATGCCGCGCAGCAGAAGGCGCTTGGCCGTTTCGTGCACGCCGACAACACCGACATGCCCAGCCTGATGCAATGGCTGGACATCAACCAGGTGGTACCCAGCGACGTGCGGCTGCAGACGTGGCTGGCGTTCGCCTTTCTGGCGATCTGCCTGTTCAACACGATCGGCCTGCTGCTGGCGAAGTTCCTGCGTCGCGCCGGCGAGATCGGTGTGCGTCGGGCGCTGGGGGCCAGCCGTTCGGCGGTGTTCGCGCAATGCCTGGTCGAGGCGGGCCTGATCGGCCTGCTCGGTGGCCTTGGTGGCCTGCTGCTGACTCAGCTTGGATTGTGGTTGATCCGCCGCCAGCCGATCGAATATGCCGACTTGGTGCGTCTGGATCCGTCGATGTTCCTGCTTACGTTTGTGCTGGCGATCACCGCCAGCCTGCTGGCGGGTGTGCTGCCAGCGCTGCGCGCCAGCCGGTTGACGCCCAGTCTGCAACTGAAAACACTGTGAGGATCCAAGGATATGCAAATTCGACCTGTTCTCGCCGCCTTGCGCAAACACCGCCTTGCGACCTTGCTGCTCGCGCTGGAGATTGCGCTGGCCTGCGCGGTGTTGTGCAACGCCTGCTTTCTGATCGTCAGCCGGATTCAGCAGACCCAAGTCGACAGTGGCGTCGACGAGAGTGCACTGGCCGCCCTGAAGCTGACCGGCTATGACCCGGCGAATAGCGCCGACCTCAACGCTCGCGTGCTCAGCGGTCTGGCGAAAATCCCCGGCCTGCAGTCGGTCAGCGTGATCAACGCAGTGCCGTTTGGTGACCACGCGGGCACGGCCGGCATCACTACCGACGCCGACGGCAAGCGCTTCGCGGGGGTGGTGGATTTCTATGTCGGTGGACCCGGCAGCTTCAAGGCTTTGGGCCTGCAACTGGTCGCTGGCAGCCCGCCACAGGCTGGCGATTACCGGCCGGTCAAGAATTTCGTGCCGGAAGACGCCACGGTGTGGGTGACCCGCGCGCTCGCCAGGCATCTGTGGCCGGGCGCCGATCCTCTCGGCAAGGAATTCTGGACCGGCAGGTTCCACTTCCGCGTGGGCGGCGTGCTCGCACACCTGGCGCGTCCCTGGGGCGGTGAGGGCGGCCCCAGCACGATCGAGTGGTCGGTCTACGCGCCGGCGCAACCCGGCGCGCATCTTGCGGGCGTCTATTTGCTGCGCGCCCCTCCGGCCCAGTTGCCGAGGGTGCTGCGCGATGCGCGCAGCGCGATCGCCACCATCGCACCCGACGCGGTGGTGGACAGCAAGGGCAGCCAGACCATCGGTACGCTGCGCGAAAACTATTTCCGGCAGGACCGCCTGATGGCCGGCATCCTGCTCGGCGTGATCGCCGCGCTGTTGCTGGTGACCGCGCTGGGCATCGCCGGCCTGGCCAGTTTCTGGGTGCAGCAACGGCGGCGACAGATCGGCATCCGCCGCGCCATCGGCGCCACCCGTCGCGACATCCTGCGCTATTTCCAGACCGAGAACTTCCTGATCGTCAGCGGTGGCATCGTGCTGGGCATGCTGCTGGCGTTCGCCATCAACCTGTTGCCGATGCAGTATTACGAGCTGCCGCGGCTGCCGCTGTCCTACCTGCCGATCGGCGCGCTAGCGCTGTGGCTGCTGGGCCAGCTGGCGGTACTCGGCCCGGCCCTGCGCGCCGCGGCGGTGCCGCCGGTGGTGGCGACGCGGTCGGTCTGACAACCGTGCTATATGGCACGGGAGGGTGCGCGCCGCGGCGGTCACAATCGCGGGGTCCGAAACACTACCCAAACTCCGAGGGATGCTACTTGATGAAGACCTTGCCGTTGTTGATCTGCGCGGCCCTGCTAGGCTCGGTGACCCTGCTTCCGTCCGTGCATGCGGCGCCTGCGGCGCAGGCGGCGTCGACGGACGTCGCGAGCCGGGTCAAGGCGCTCAACGCGCTGTTGGCCGAGCAGTGGCAGTACACCCTGAAGAACTCGCCGGAGTTCGCCACCACGCTGGGCGACCTGCGTTACAACGACCGCTGGAGCGATGCCTCGCTGGCGCACCAGGCGGCCGACCATCAGGCCACCGCGGATTTTCTCCGGCGCTTCGAGGCGATCGACACCCGCGGCTTCGCCGACAGCGACAAGCTCAACCAGCAGTTGATGGTGCGCCAGCTGAAGGATCAGCTGCGCAGCTACCAGCTCAAGCTCAACGAGATGCCGCTGGACCAGATGAGCGGCGTGCATATCGCACTGGCCGGCTTCGTCAGCTCGATTCCCTTCCATGACGTCAAGGAATACGACGACTACCTGGCGCGACTGAAGGCGGTGCCGAAGCTGTTCGACCAGGTGACCGAGGTGGCGCGGCAGGGCATGCGCGACAAGATGATGCCGCCGAAGTACCTGCTGGAAAAAGTCGTCACGCAGATCGACAGCATCGCGAAGCCCGCCGGCATGGACAGCGTGTTCGCCGAGCCGCTGAAGCATTTCCCGAAGTCGGTGCCGGCGGCCGAGCGCAAACGCCTGCACGACGAAATCCTTGCCGCGATCGCGCAGGACGTGCGCCCGGCCTACCGCAAGCTGCGCCGGTTCGTGGCCACCGATTACGCACCGCACGGGCGAAGCCAGCCCGGCGTGTGGTCGCTGCCCAACGGCGATGCGATCTATCGCTTCGACGTCGAGCAGATGACCACCACGCAGGAGACCCCGCAGCAGATCCACGAGATCGGCCTGGCCGAGGTGAAGCGGATCGAAGGCGAGATGACCGCGATCGCCCACCAGCAGGGCTTCAAGGATCTGGCCAGTTTCCGCGCCTCGCTGAAGACCAATCCGAAGACGCACGCCACGTCGCGCGAGGATATCCTCGATCGCTACCGTGGCTATATCGCCGGCATGCAGCCGGAACTGCCCAAGCTGTTCGGCCTGCTGCCGAAGACCACGGTGGTGGTGAAGCCGGTCGAGGCGTTTCGCGAGAAGGAGGCGGCGGCCGCGGAATATCATCCCGGCACGCCGGACGGTTCGCGGCCCGGGCAGATCTTCGTCAATACCGGCGACTTCGCCCACCGCAGCGTGCTGACGATCGAATCGACCGCTTATCACGAAGGCATCCCCGGCCATCACCTGCAGATCTCGATCGCGCAGACGTTGCCGAAGCTGCCGCCGTTCCGCCAGCAGGCCGGCTACACCGCCTACGTCGAAGGCTGGGCACTGTATGCCGAGCAACTGGGCAAGGAGATCGGCTTCTACAAGGATCCGCTATCCGACTATGGCCGGCTCAGCGACGAGCTGCTGCGTGCCGACCGGCTGGTGCTGGACACCGGCGTGCACTACAAACACTGGACGCGCCAGCAGATGGTGGACTTCTTCCACGCCCATTCCAGCGAGGACGAGCCGGACGTGCAGGCCGAGACGGATCGCTACATCAGCTGGCCCGGCCAGGCGCTGGCCTACAAGACCGGCGAGCTGAAGATCCTTGAGTTGCGTGCGCGGGCGAAGCGGGAGCTGGGCGACCAGTTCGACATCCGCGCCTTCCACGACGAGATCCTCAATGGTGGCGCGCTGCCGCTGGATGTGCTCGAAGCGCGCACGAATGCGTGGATTGCTGCGGTGAAGGCCGGCACGGCACCGGCGCATCCGGTGGCGGAGTAAAGGCCGGTCCATCGGTCGCCAGCCGTACGGTTCCTTTGCGTAGGAGCCCGCTCGCGGGCGATGCTTTTGATTGGTGTGATGGGCGACCCGATTGGTGCGATGGGCGAAAGGCATCGCCCGCAAGCGGGCTCCTGCCAGGGTGGCATGTCTGGTCCGATAGTCATGGCAACCTTCCGGCCCGGAGCGGCATCCATGTTCGCATGTGCAGAAAAAAGATGACCCGAACGGTTTTGATCATCGACGACAACCCGGCCGTGGGCGAGGCGCTCTCGCTGGCGTTGTCGCTGCATGAAATCCGTCCGCTGGTGGCGCTGACGCCGGACGAAGGGCTCGCGCTGCTGGAGCGCGAGAGCGTCGACGTGGTGATCCAGGACATGAATTTCACCGCCGACACCACTTCGGGCGCGGAGGGCGTGGCGCTGTTCCGCGCGATCCGCGAACGCCATCCGGACTTGCCGGTCATCCTGCTCACCGCGTGGACGCATCTGGAAACCGCGGTGGAACTGGTCAAGGCCGGCGCCGCCGATTACCTGGCCAAGCCGTGGGACGACAGCAAGCTGCTGGCCACGGTGGAGAACCTGCTGGAGCTGTCCGAATCCACCCGCGAGGTGGCGCGCACGCGGCGCGAGCGTCGGCGCCGCCGCGAGGCGCTGCAGGACAAGTACGAGCTGGATGGGCTGGTGTTCGCTTCCGAGGGGATGGCGCGCACGCTCGAACTGGCCTGCCAGGTCGCACGCTCGGACGTGCCGGTGTTGATCACCGGCCCCAATGGCACCGGCAAGGAGCGCATCGCGGCGATCGTGCATGCCAACTCGGCGGTGAAGCGCGGCGCGTTCGTTGCGGTGAACTGCGGTGCACTGCCGGGCGAATTGATCGAGGCCGAACTGTTCGGTGCCGATGCCGGCGCGTATACCGGCGCGAACAAGGCGCGCGAGGGCCGCTTCGAACAGGCCGACGGCGGCACGCTGTTTCTCGACGAGATCGGCAACCTGCCGCTGCACGGCCAGATGAAATTGCTGCGCGTGCTGGAATCGGGCCAGTTCGAGCGGCTCGGCTCCGGCCGCACGCGGCAGGTCAAGGTGCGCGTGCTGTCCGCCACCAATGCCGACCTCAAGGCGATGATCCGCGCCGGCACCTTCCGTGAGGATCTGTACTACCGGCTCAACGTGATCGAGGTGAACCTGCCGCCGCTGCTCGAGCGCAGCGACGACATCCTGCCGCTGGCCGAGCATTTCCTGGACGGCCGCGCCGAACTCGGCGACGCTGCCCGCGAAGCGCTGCTGGGCTATCCGTGGCCGGGCAACGTGCGCGAGCTGAAGAACGCGATCGAGCGCGCCGCGCTGCTGGCCGCTGGCGGCCCGATCACGCCCGAGCTGCTCAACCTGCCCGAGCATGTGGCCGCCGCGCGCAATCTCGACGAGCCCAGTCGCGAGGCGGTGGAGGCGGCCCTGCAAAAGAGCGACGGGGTGGTCAGCCGCGCCGCGCAGGAACTGGGGTTGTCGCGGCAGGCGCTGTATCGGCGCATGGAACGCTACGGCTTGGCGAGCCATGCCTGACGGGCTGCCAGGGAACGTCTGAACAAGCTTCTGCTCGTCATTCCGGCGAAAGCCGGAATCCAGTGCCTTCGAAGGGTTACCAAGTCACTGGATCCCGGCTTGACCAGCCCTTCGGCTGTTGAGAGCCGCCGGGATGACGGCTTATTCAGACATTCCCTGGCGTAATCGAGTCGACGCGGCGACGCTTGCCATCAACCTGATAGCGTAGAACGATGCTCTCATCCAGCAGGAATCGTGCGATGCGACATGGCCCGTCGGGACCGTCCCTTTTCACCGTGAGGTACCGCCGATGTGGCGTCGCCTGAATTCGCTGCGGGGGCGGCTGACGGTCTTGCTGGCGGTTGCCGGCATGGCCGGCGCGCTGGTCTACGCCGGCGTCACGCAGTGGCCGCTGCCGCAGCTGTTGCACTGGATGCGCACCGAGCTGGCGTTGAGCATGAAGTCGCCGATGCAGCTGGGCATCTACGGTGGCCTGCTGGCCAGCGCGATCGTGCTGCTGCCGCTGGCCTTCTGGCTGTCCGGCCAGGCGATGGCGCCGGTGAGCCGCCTGCTGCGGGCACTGGAGGGCGCGGTGGCGAGTTATCGCGACGGCGATTTCAGTTTCTCGATCGCGGTCGACCGGGGCGACGAACTGGGTGCATTGATCCGCATGCACAACGCGCTGGGGCATACCCTGCGCGAGCAGCGTCAGCATTTGGTGCAGCGCGAACTGCTGCTGGACACGGTAGTGCAGAACACGCCGGTGGCGCTGGTGCTGACCGATGCGGCCGGTCGCGTGGCCTACGCCAACATCGCCTCGCGGCACCTGTTCAACGAGGGACGCAGCCTGCACGGGCTGGACTTTGCCGAGCTGCTGGCGACGGCGCCGCCGGCGCTGCGCCAGGCGGTGGAAAGCGGCGAGGACGCCCTGCTCAGCCTGGAGATGGATGGCAGCGAGGAAACCTTCCACCTGTCGCAGCGTGCGTTCCTGCTGCAGGGCAGGCCACACCGGTTGCAGCTGTTCCGCCGCATGACGCGCGAGCTGTCGCGGCAGGAAGTGGCGACCTGGAAGCGGGTGATCCGGGTGATCAGCCACGAGCTCAACAACTCGCTGGCACCGATTTCCTCGCTGGCCCATTCCGGTGCCGAGCTGGCGCGGCGCGGCGACATCGAACGCCTGCCCGGCGTGTTCGCCACCATCGGCGAGCGTGCGCGCCACCTGCACGGGTTCATCACCGGCTACGCCAGCTTCGCCAAGCTGCCGGCGCCGCAGCCGGTGGCGATCGCATGGGCGCCGTTTCTGGATGGACTGGCGCAGCATTGCCGCTATCGGCTGGCCACGCCGATACCGGCCCGGCCCGGGCGTTTCGACGCGGCGCAGATCGAGCAGGTGCTGATCAACCTGATCAAGAACGCACACGAATCGGGCAGCGCCGGGGACGAGGTCACGCTGTCGCTGCTTGAGACCGGCCGCGAGCTGCGCATCGAGGTGGCCGACCGCGGCCCCGGCATGAGCGAGACAGTGCTGGCGCAGGCGCTGCTGCCGTTCTATTCGACCAAGCGCTCGGGCACCGGGCTGGGCCTGGCGCTGGCGCGGGAGATCGCCGAGGCGCACGGCGGACGCGTGCTGCTGGCCAATCGCGAAGGCGGCGGTTTGCGGGTGAGCCTGCTGCTGCCGCAGACGGCGACACGATAGCCAACTTCCGGTACACCTCGAATAACCTGGTTCGTGGCACTTGTAGGAGCGCACCCTGTGCGCGAAAAGCTCTTGTCAGGGTTGATGCAAAGGGCTTTCGCGCACAGGGTGCGCTCCTACAACAAACCGCAAGAGCCATCGCGCACTTCGGTGCGCTCCTCCACGAATCGGGGTTGTTCGAGGTGCCCTATACTCGTGCCTTCATCGGGAGAGGGGAAAGGCAATGGGACAGCTTCTTGCATTGGTCATCGTGTTTGTCGTCGTCATCGGCATCGCCAAGCTGGTGCGTATCGTGCCGCAGGGTTTCGAGTGGACCGTGGAAACCTTTGGCAAGTACACCCGCACGCTCAGCCCCGGGCTGCATTTCCTGGTCCCGATCTACCAGGCGGTCGGGCGCAAGATCAACATGATGGAGCAGGTGCTGGACGTGCCCTCGCAGGACGTGATCACCAAGGACAACGCGGTGGTGCGGGTCGACGGCGTGGTGTTCTATCAGGTGCTCGATGCCTCCAAGGCGGCGTATGAGGTCTCCAACCTGGAACAGGCCTCGCTGGCGCTGGTGATGACCAATATCCGTACCGTGCTGGGCTCGATGGATCTGGACGAATCCTTGAGCAAGCGCGACGAGATCAATGCGCGCCTGCTGCGCGTGGTCGACGAGGCCACCCATCCGTGGGGCGTCAAGGTCAACCGCATCGAGATCAAGGACATCGCACCGCCGCGCGACCTGATCGACGCGATGGCGCGGCAGATGAAGGCCGAGCGCGAGAAGCGCGCGAACATCCTCGATGCCGAGGGCTTCCGCCAGGCGGCGATCCTCAAGGCCGAGGGCGAGAAGCAGTCGGTGATCCTGGCCGCCGAGGGCGAGAAGGAGGCGGCCTTCCGCGCCGCCGAGGCACGCGAACGTTCGGCCGAGGCGGAGGCCAAGGCGACCACGATGGTGTCCGAGTCGATCGCCAACGGCAACGTCAACGCGCTGAACTATTTCGTCGCCAACAACTACGTCGAGGCGCTGAAGGAAATGGCCAAGTCGCCCAACCAGAAGATGCTGCTGCTGCCGATCGAGGCGACCGGCATCCTCGGTTCGTTGGCCGGCATCGCCGAGCTGGCGAAGGAGTCGCTGGGCCAGCAGCAGAAGTCGGTGGCGATCCAGCCGCCGCTGCGCTGAAGCGGGAGTACCCAGACGATGTGGAACCTGTCCGCACACTATCTGTGGTGGATCCTCGCGCTGCTGCTGATCGCCGGCGAAATCCTGCTGCCCGGTTATTTCATGCTGTGGATCGGCCTGGCCGCCGCGGTGATGGGCGTGTTGCTGTGGCTCGCGCCGTCGCTGGGGCTGCTGGCGCAGGCGGTGCTGTTCGCACTGCTGGCAGTCGCCATCTGCATGGCCTACGCGCGCCTGCTGCGACCGAAACTGGAGCGCAGCGAACCGGGCAATGAGCGTCTGAACCGGCGCGGCGAGCAGATGATCGGCCAGCGTTACCAGCTGATCGAGCCGATCGTCAACGGCCGTGGCAAAGCCCTGGTGGGCGATGGCCAGTGGCTGGTCAGCGGACCGGATCTGCCGCTGGGCAGCACGGTCGAGGTGGTGGCCGTCGAGGGCACCACGCTGAAGGTGCGTGCGGCGGCATGAACGTCGGCGGTGCCCGTGGCCAGCCATTTGCCGCCACGGCGCTGAATACCCGCATTGCGTTCCTGCTGGAGCTGGCGCGGCGGCTGCACCAGTACGGCACCACCGCGCCGCGGCTGGAGATGGCGATCGCCGGCTCGGCGCAGCGCATGGGGCTGGTCGCCGATGTCTGGTCCAGCCCCACCGCACTGATCATCTCGTTCACCGACATGGCGCAGGGCGACGAAGGCGTGGCGCATACCACCCAGGTGATGCGGCTGGCGCCCGGCGACGTGAACCTGGCGCGGTTGTGCGAAGCCGATCGCATCGCCGACCTGGTGATCAACGGCGAGCTCGATTTGCGCGAGGGCTTTCACCGCTTGCGCGCACTCGACCGGCCGGAGAGCCGGCTCGCGCGGTTGGCGGTGATTGCCAGTTACGGCCTGTCCGCGGCCTGCGTGGTGGCGCTGTTTCTGCACAGCTCGTGGCCGGATCTGCTGACGGCGGCCCTGATCGGGCTGATCATCGGCACGATCAGCGTGCTGTCGCTCAGCCGGCCCCGGCTGGCGGTGGCCAGCGATGCGATCAGCGCCCTGGTGGCCACGACCATCGCCATCATGGTGAGCGCGTTCGTGGTGCCGCTGGCGATCAAGGCGGTCGTGCTGGCCAGCCTGATCGTGCTGATCCCCGGCATGTCGCTGACCACCGCGGTACGCGAACTGTCCAGCCAGCATCTGGTGGCCGGCGTGGCACGCATGGGGGGCGCGGTGTCGACCTTGCTCAAGCTCACCTTCGGCACCGTGGCGGCGACCGAGCTGTGCGCCGCGGTCGGCATCCATGCACGCGACTATGCACTGCCGCCGCTGCCGAGCTGGCTCGATTATCCCACCCTGCTGCTGGGCGCCTTCGGCTTTGCGATCCTGTTTCGCGCGGCGCGCAAGGACTGGCCGGTGGTGATGGGTGCGGTAATGGTCGGCTATCTGGCCACGCGCTGGGGCGGGCAGATCTCCGGTTATCTGCCGGGGGCGCCGTTCGGCGTATTCCTCGGCGGTTTCATGCTCAGTGCGCTGGCCAATTTCTACGCGCGCTTTGCGCATCGGCCCGGTGCGCTGATTCGCGAGCCGGGGATTATCCTGCTGGTACCGGGCAGCGTCGGTTTCCGCAGCATGTCGTTCCTGCTCGACCGCAATACCGAACTGGGCATGGATACCGGCGTGTTGCTGCTGACCCTGCTGGTTTCGCTGGTGGCCGGGCTGATGTTCGGCGATCTGCTGGTTTCGCCGCGTAGGTCTTTATAAATAAAGCCGCAGTCGGAGCGTGCACTTCACGCCGCCTTATCCGTCACACCAGCGAGGCCGCACGGCACATTTGCCCCCTCCCCCTCGGGGGAGGGTTGGGGAGGGGAGGTCAAGTTGCCCCAAACGCCAATACCAGACTCGGAGGGTTGCGAAGCGTAGCCCACATCGCCTCAAAGCCAATGAAAAACGCCGGCACAGGGCCGGCGTTTTTCATTTCCTCGAACCAGCAATCAGATTGCCAGATCCTTTTCCTTCTTGCCGGCCTTCAATGCGTCGTTGAACCAGTGCGGACGCTTGCCGCGGCCGGACCAGGTCTGCGCGGGGTTGGCCGGGTTGCGGTATTTCGGGGCGACCGGGCTGCTGGTGCGCTTGGCCTTGCCACGGCCGAAGATGTCTTCGAAGGTATAACCCTCGGCCTTGAGCAGCGCGTGAATCTTGTCGCGCAGCTTGACGACCTTTTCCTTGCGCAGTTCGTTCTGGCGAATCTGCGCCTTGTTGATCAGGTCATTGAGCTGGGTGTGGTTGAGATTCTTGATATCGACGGCCATGTTGGACTCCCGGGAGTGGGGTTGGGTACTTGTACAGTCGGGCTGTTATTTCAGGAATCAAGCCCGGCACATTAAAAATGCGCAACAAAGCGGATTCTCGCCTATTTGCCGAATGCTTGTAAAGCATGGGCCGCCATTGCCAATCAAATGGCGATTGCAGTCGCGGAATGTCCGGACCGGCTTTTGCTCTTCATTCAGGTGGTTTTCAACAGTGCCCGATTAGTGCCGGGTTCCAGTGCAGGGCACCATGAATAACCCGATTTGTGCAGGAGCGCACCCTGTACGCGAATGCTCTTGTCTCGATTGGTGCAAAGAGCATTCGCGCACAGGGTGCGCTCCTACCAAAAGTGCCAAGAGCTGGGTTATTCGAGATTTCCGAATATGTAGCGGTGCATGGCGGACGTTTGGATTACCGCAGCAAGGCGAGCAGGTCGTCCTGGCTGATGGAGCGGCTTTCTGATTCCTGACGGGCGCGGTATTCCAGCGTGCCGGCAGCCAGGCCGCGTTCGCTGACCACCACGCGGTGCGGAATGCCGATCAGCTCCATGTCGGCGAACATGCCGCCCGGACGCAGGCCGCGATCATCCAGCAGCGCCTCGATGCCGTGCTGCAGCAGCCACTGGTACAGCGCCTCGGCAGCCTCGCCGACTGCCGGGCTGCTCTTCGGATTGATCACGCACACCGCCACCCGCCACGGTGCCATGGCTTCGGGCCAGAGGATGCCGGCGTCGTCGTGGCGCTGTTCGATCGCCGCGGCAACGATGCGGCTGACGCCGATGCCGTAGCAGCCCATGGTCATGACCCGGCTCTGGCCCTGGTCGTCCACCACCGTGGCCTTCATGGCCTCGGCGTAGGTCTGGCCGAGCTGGAACACATGGCCGACCTCGATGCCCCGCGCCAGATGCAGCACGCCCTTGCCGTCCGGCGAAAGGTCGCCCTCGACCACGTTGCGCAGATCGGCGATGCGGCTGATGCGCGCGTCGCGCAGCCAGCTGGCGCCGGTGTAATGGCTACCGTCGGCATTGCCGCCGCAGACGAAATCGGCGAGCACGGCGGCATCGCGATCGACGATCACGGGAATGGACTCGGGCAGGCCGACCGGGCCGATGAAACCCGGACGGGTGCCGGTGGCGGCGAGGATTTCCTCTTCGCTGGCCAGCACCGATTCATCGGGCAATTCGCCCAGCTTGCCGGCCTTGATCGGGTTGATCTCGTGATCGCCGCGCAGGCACAACGCAACCAGGCCGTCGCGACCGCGCACGAGCAGGGTTTTCACGCATTGCCGTGGCGATACCTTGAGAAAATCGGCGACCTCGGCAATGGTTTTCTGGGTGGGCGTATCGACCCGCTGCAATGCGGCCACGGCGGCCGGGCGCTCGTGTGTCGGCGCCAGCGCTTCGGCTTTCTCGATATTCGCGGCGTAATCGGAGCCATCGGAAAACGCAATCGCGTCTTCGCCGGAATCGGCCAGCACCTGAAATTCATGGCTTGCATTGCCGCCGATCGCGCCGGTATCGGCCTGGACGGCGCGAAAGGTCAGCCCGAGGCGAGTGAAGATGCGCGTGTAGGCCTGATACATCGCCGCATAGGTTTCGGCCAGCGACTCGGCACTGAGGTGGAACGAATAAGCATCCTTCATCAGGAACTCACGCGCACGCATCACGCCGAAACGCGGGCGGATTTCGTCGCGGAATTTGGTCTGGATCTGGTAGAAGTTGACCGGCAGCTGCTTGTAGCTTTTCAGCTCGTTGCGGGCGAAGTCGGTAATCACTTCCTCATGCGTCGGGCCGTAACAGAATTCCTGCTGCTTGCGGTCCTTGATTTTCAGGAGCTGGCCGCCGAATTTCTGCCAGCGACCGGTTTCGTCCCACAATTCCCGCGGTTGTACCGACGGCATCAGCATTTCGATCGCGCCGGCACGGTTCATTTCCTCGCGCACGATGTTTTCGACCTTGCGCAGCACGCGCAGCCCCAGTGGCGACCAGGTGTACAGGCCCGAGGCAAGCTTGCGGATCATGCCGGCACGCAGCATCAGGCGATGGCTGGCAATTTCGGCATCGGCCGGGATTTCCTTGACGGTGGCCAGATGGAATTGGCTGAGGCGCATGCGGGCAGTTCCGGCGGGATAAAGGCGCTGATTATAGCGGGCTGTCGGCACGCACTGTCGCGCCGACCGGGATGGACAGGCACGGGCGGCGTGGCAGGGAATCTCGAATAACCTGGTTCGTGGCGCTTCGGTGCTCTGCGTGTAGCGCACTTGTGCGCGATGCTCTTGCTCCACGCCTCGCAAAGAGCATCGCGCACAAGTGCGCTCCTACAAATCGGGTAATTCGAAGTGCCCGGTACCAGCCGCCGGATTACTGGCCCTGGCAATACTGCTGGTATTGCGCCTGGGCCGCGCTGGTCTGCTGCTTGCGCTGTGCGTCGTCGAGCACGGCGGGTTTGCCGTTCTGCTGCATGACCACCGGGCTGCTGCCCTGCAGCGCCGCGAGATTGGCTTTCAGCGTGGTGCACAGCTTGCTGCGGTTGGCCGGCGTATCGGTCATCGGTGCCGCCGGCGCAGGATTGGCCTGGTCGCCGTCCGCGCCGTTCCCACGGTCGTTGCCGGGCGCGGCCAGCGGCTCCACGCCGCCGGTGGTCTTCACCTCGGTGTACCTGATTCCCGGCGGCGGTGGTGCCTGGGCGTAATGCACGGTGCCACTGGCATCGGTCCATTTGTAGACCTGGGCGTTGTTGTTCTGGGCGGTGGCCAACGGGGCCAGCAACAACAGTGCCAAGGCGATCGGCAAACGGTGCATGGTGTTCTCCAGCGGGTGGAATCGGCGATTATCTTGTTATCACCCCGGCGGCCCGGACTCAAGCAGTCGATGGTTTACACTGCGCGCATCCTGCCACGGATTGATTCATGAACGAAGCGATGCCCGTCCCACCCCCGCGACACCGGGGCATTTACCTGCTGCCGAACCTGGTGACCACCGGGGCGATGTTCGCGGGTTTCTACGCGATCATCGCCAGCATCGGCGGACGTTATACCGAGGCGGCCGTGGCCGTGTTCATTGCCGCGGTGCTGGACGGCCTGGATGGTCGCGTGGCGCGGCTTACCGGTACCCAGAGCGAATTCGGCGTGCAGTACGACTCGCTCTCGGACCTGATCAGTTTCGGGCTGGCGCCGGCATTGGTGATGTATACGTGGTCGCTGTCCGCGCTGAGGGACTTCGGCCCGCTGTGGGGCAAGCTGGGCTGGGCCGCCGCTTTCATCTACGCGGCCTGCGCCGCGCTGCGGCTGGCGCGTTTCAATACCCAGGCGGGGGTGGCCGACAAACGCTATTTCCAGGGGCTGGCCAGCCCCGCCGCCGCCGCGGTGTGCATGTCGTTCGTGTGGAGCGTGGACAAGTTCGGTCTGCCCGGCAGCGAATTCTGCTTCATCACGCCGGCGATCATGCTGATTGCCGGGCTGTTGATGGTCAGCCGGTTTCGCTATTTCAGCTTCAAGTCGTTGCCGATGGATGAGCACGGACGGGTGCCGTTTCGCTGGATCGTGGTGGCCGTGCTGTTGCTGGCGCTGCTGATCCTGGATACGGCGCGGGTGTTGTTCGCGGGGTTCACGCTCTACCTGCTGTCCGGGCCGGCATGGACCGTCTGGCTGGCCGCTCGCCAACGCCGGGCGAGGCGCAGCGCGGCATGAACGCATCCGTGCGCGAGCCGGTCGATGCCAGCCACCGCGATCGCGTGTTGCGGGCGTTGGGTGTGACGCCGTGGGTGCGGCGCGCGTCGGCGAACCGACCGGTCGGCGGGGCGCAGCCGGAGCCCGCGTCAGCGTCAGGCATCGTGGCGGGCACGAGCGCCGGGGCCGAGTGCGTAGTGATCCTGCCGGCGGGCTGCAGTACCCGCGAACTGGATCTGCTGGGGCGCGCGCTCAGCGCCGGCGGGGCAAGGCTGGCGCGTGCCGCACGCATCACGGTGAGCGCCGGGCAGCTGGCCGCGGACGTGCCCGAGGCGCGGGCCTATCTGGTGTTCGGCGAAGCCCAGGCGCACGCGCTGGGCCACAAGCTGCCGGCCGCGACGCTGCATCGCGCGCAGATCGTGCTGGCCGACGAACCGGCGCTGGTGCTCGCGCGCGCCGACGCCAAGCGTCGGCTATGGAGCGCACTGCGCAGCCTGCGCCGAGCGCTGGCCACGGCAGGGGACTAGCGGCCATGGCGGCGGTCGTCCAACCCGCTGTGCAGGTGCGCGCCATGCGCATGGCGGACTTGGCAACGGTCAGCGCGCTGGAAAACGTCTCCTACGAATTCCCCTGGTCGCCGGGTATCTTCACCGACTGCCTGAAAGCCGGGCATCCATGCTGGGTGCTGTGCGTGGACGGTATGGTCGCCGGCTACGGCATCCTGTCGATGGGCGCCGGCGAGGCGCATGTGCTGAACATCTGCATCGGTCCGGCCTATCGCGGCAAGGGGTTGGGCCGGCATCTGCTGCGCCGGCTGCTGGACATCGCACGTTGGAACGGTGCCGAGCGGGTATTCCTCGAGGTGCGCACGTCCAACCCGTTGGCGAAGGCGCTGTACGAGTCGGTGGGCTTCAAGGAGATCGGACGGAGGCCGCGCTATTACCCGGCTCGCGACGGGCGCGAGGATGCGATCGTGATGGCTCTGGATATTGCCGCAGGCGATCTCCAGAAATAGCAGCCCGACCGGCTGCTCGGCAAACGCCTGTGCGGAAGGTGCGCTACGACGCATCGATGCATGCTCTTCGCGTTCGCCTCCTCTCCCTCGCGGGGAGAGGATTGCCTGTCCTGCGCCTGACGAAGGGCGGTGAGGGGCTCGCCGTGAACCTGCCTTCAAGGCACCTCGAACAACCCCGGTTCGTAGGAGCGCACCCTGTGCGCGAATGCTCTTGTCAGGATCTCGGCAAACCGCTTCGCGCACAGGGTGCGCTCCTATGAGGGCCAAGGAGCGCGGGTGGAGGCGAGGGGCCGTTCAACCCAGCTTCTGCGCCTGTTCGCGCAAGGCGCCCAGCGTGGTGTTCCAGTCGCTGATGCGCTGACGCTCCTGGGCGACTACGTCGGCCGGTGCGTTGGCGACGAAGCTGGCGTTGCCGAGTTTGCCCTCGCACTTCCTGATCTCGCCTTCGATGCGGGCGATCTCCTTGCCCAGGCGTGCCTTCTCGGCGCCCAGATCGATCAGGCCGGCCAGCGGGATCAGCACGCGCAGGCTGCCGACGACGGCGGCCGCCGCGGCAGGTTCGCCGGCACCGCTGGCGATCCACTGCGGCGCCTCGACGCGGGCCAGAAAGCCGATCTGCGCGGCGAACTTCGTCACGCGGGCGCGATCGCTGGCGTCGCCATCGGCGAGCAGCAGCGGGATCGTTTTTGCCGGCGAGATGTTCATCTCCGAACGGATCCGGCGGATGCCGGAGAGCACGTTCTTGAACCACTCGATCTCGGCGGTGGCCGCCATGTCGGCAACGATCTCGTCCGCGCGCGGCCACGGCCGGTTCATCAGCGTTTCTTCGCGCAGGCTGAGCTGCTCTTGTGAAGAGTCCGGCATGGATGCCGGTTTGTTCTTTGCGCTCAGGGAGGAGCGCACAGGCAACTCTTGCCAGATTTCCTCGGTGATGAACGGGATCACCGGGTGCAGCGCGCGCAGCACGGTTTCCAGCACCACCAGCAAGGTGTGGCGCGTGGATGCCGCGGCTGCGGCGTCGTCACCGGCCAGCGCAGGCTTGGCCAATTCGAGGAACCAGTCGCAGTACTCGTTCCAGACGAATTCGTACAGCGCCTGCGCAAGATGGTCGAAGCGGTAGCTGGCGAAGTGCTGCTCGACCTCGCCCAGCGTTTGTTTGAGGCGGGTGAGGATCCAGCGTTCGGCTTCGGTAGCGGGTGCTTTCCCTTCTCCCACCGGGAGAAGGTGGCGCGAAGCGCCGGATGAGGGTTCGTCGGTGCCGGTGGATGACGCTCCGGCCGAACCCTCACCCCAACCCCTCTCCCGGGGGGAGAGGGGCTCATCGGCCACATTCATCAACACGAACCGGGCCGCGTTCCACAGCTTGTTGCAGAACGCCTTGTAGCCCTCGGCGCGCTTGATGTCGAAGTTGATCGTGCGGCTGTAGCTGGCCAGCGCGGCGAAGGTGAAGCGCAGCGCGTCGGTGCCGATCGCGGGGATGCCTTCGGGGTAGTCCTTGCGGATGCGCTTTTCCACTTTCGCGCGCACCTGCGGGATCAGCAGCGAGCGGGTGGATTTTTCCACCAGCGGTTCGAGTTCGATGCCGTCGATCAGGTCCAGCGGGTCCAGCGTGTTGCCCTTGGACTTGGACATCTTCTGGCCTTCGGCGTCGCGCACGATGGCGTTGATGTAGACCTCGCGGAACGGGATCTTCCCGGTGAAGTACTTGGTCGCCATCACCATCCGCGCGACCCAGAAGAAGATGATGTCGAAGCCGGTCACCAGCACCGCGCTGGGCAGGAAGATCTTGTCGTTCTCCCAGTTCGCCACGACCTCGCCGCGCTCGTTGGTCACTGGGCCATCGGCGGGCCAGCCCATGGTGGAGAACGGCCACAGCGCGGAGGAGAACCAGGTGTCCAGCACGTCCTCGTCCTGGCGCAGCGCGCCGACCGGCGGGCTGATGGCATGCGCGCGCGCATCGGCCTCGTCCTCGCCGACGAAGATGTTGCCCGCCTCGTCGTACCACGCCGGGATGCGATGGCCCCACCATAGTTGGCGACTGATGCACCAGTCCTGGATGTTGTCCAGCCACTGCGTGTACGTGGTGGTCCAGTTCTCCGGCACGAACGTGATGTCGCCCGAGCGCACCGCGTCCAGCGCCGGTTCGGTGATCGCCTTGCGGCCGCCTGGACGGCCATCCGCCTGGACATCCGAAGTGAGATCGACGAACCATTGGTCGGTCAGCATCGGCTCGATCACCGCGTCCGAGCGCTGGCTCACCGGCACCTGCAGCTTGTGCGGTTTGGTCTCGACCAGCAGGCCGGCGGCTTCGAGGTCGGCCAGAACGATCTTGCGTGCGTCGTAGCGGTCCAGGCCGCGATACTTCTCCGGTGCGTTGTCGTTGACCTTTGCCTCCAGCGTAAAGATGGTGATCGGCGGCAACTGATGGCGCTGGCCGATCGCGTAATCGTTGAAGTCGTGCGCCGGAGTGATCTTCACGCAGCCGGTGCCGAAATCCTTGTCGACGTAATCGTCGGCGATCACCGGGATCTGCCGTCCGGTCAACGGCAGATGCAGCATCTGGCCGATCAGATGCGCGTAGCGATCGTCCTCCGGATGCACCGCCACGGCCACGTCGCCCAGCATGGTTTCCGGACGGGTGGTGGCCACCACCAGGCTGTCCGCGCCGTCCGTCGTCATGTAGCGGATCGACCACATGAACCCGTCGCGCTCGACATTGTTCACTTCCAGGTCCGACACCGCGGTGCCCAGCACCGGGTCCCAGTTCACCAGCCGGTTGCCGCGGTAGATCAGGCCCGCGCGATACCAGTCGATGAACACCTTGCGCACCGCGGCCGACAGCCCCTCGTCCATGGTGAAGCGCTCGCGCGTCCAGTCGGCGGCGTCGCCGATGCGGCGCATCTGGTTGGTGATGGTGGAGCCGGATTCCTCCTTCCACTGCCACACGCGTTCGATGAACGCCTCGCGCCCCAGGTCGTGCCGCGTCTTGCCCTCGGCGGCGAGCTGGTTCTCCACGATCTTCTGCGTGGCGATGCCTGCGTGGTCGGTGCCGACCTGCCACAGCGTGTTCATGCCGCGCATGCGCTGGTAGCGCACCAGCATGTCCATCACCGTCTGCTGGAACGCATGCCCCATGTGCAGCGTACCGGTGACGTTCGGCGGCGGCAGCAGGATGCAATACGGCTCGCCCTGGCCCGACGGCTGGAACGCGCCGCTGGCTTCCCAGCGCGCGTACCACTTCGACTCGATCTGGGCTGGCTCGAAACTCTTTTCCATCGGGATTAGGCTCGCTGGCGCGCGCACGGCGCGCGCTTGGGTCATGGGGGTGAACGGGTGATTGTACGGGGCGGGCGCCAGGCTGCCAAAAACCCGCACCCCCACCTCCAGGAGCACAAGCCCCGGATCGGCTCCCTCCCCTGCTCGCAGGGGAGGGTTGGGGAGGGGGCTCTTTGCTCCAGATCAAGAGCCCCCCTCCCAGCCTCCCCCTGCAAACAGGGGGAGGAGCACAAGCCGCCCACCCACTTCCCCGATGCCTTGACCCGGGTCAAACCACCCATCCCGAATCTGCGGGATGCTGTGCGTGGCTACCAGGGAAACCGGTGTATGAAAAGACGGCGAAGGATCAAGCGCCCATGCAAGGCGTGTTCGCCGCGGTGCGTGCCGTGAGTGCACCGGCGCCGTGGCTGCGCTTCTACGGCAAGGTGCCCGATCGCCTCGACTACCCCGAGTGCAGCCTGTACCGGATGATCGCCGCCACCGCGCGGCGGACTCCCGATGCGCTGGCCTGGGATTTCTTCGACACCACGGCAAGCTACCGTGCGCTGCTGGCGTCGATCGACCGCTGTGCCGACGCGCTGCACGCGCTGGGCCTGGGGCAGGGCGATCGGCTGCTGATCGCCCTGCCCACCATGCCGCAGGGCGTGATCGCCTTCTATGCCGCCAGCAAGCTCGGCGCGGTGCCGGCGATGATCCATCCGTTGTCCACCACGCCGGAGATCGAACACTATCTCGATGCCAGCGGCGCCGAGATCGCCCTGACCCTGGACGCCTGCTACGCCCGCCTGGTGGCGGCCCGTCCGCAACGGCCGTTGCGGCATCTGCTGCTGGCGCGCATCGGCGACTATCTGTCGCCGCCCAAGCGGCTGGTCTTCTGGTGGCGCAAGGGCCGGCATATCGCGCCGGTGCCGACCGACCCGCGCGTGCACGGCTGGCGCGAACTGCTGGACACGGAGCACCCGCCGGCGCGGGAAGCCGAATGCAGCACGCACGATGCGGCCGCGATCCTGTTTTCCGGCGGCACCACCGCGCTGCCCAAGGGCATCGTGCTGTCGCATCGCAATTTCATCGCGCAAGGCATGCAGACCGCCGCGTGGGGCGGACTCGGCGCGGCCGATTCGATCCTGGCGATCCTGCCGATCTTCCACGGCTTCGGGCTCGGCGTATGCGTGAACGCGGTGTTCATGGCCGGCGGCAAGTCGATCCTGGTGCCGACCTTCGATGCCGCCAGCGTGGCCCGCCTGCTGCGGCGCAAGCGCCCCAGCCTGCTGGTCGGCGTGCCCACGCTGTACGCCGCGCTGACCCAGGATCGCCGGCTGGCCCGCGCCGACCTGTCCTTTCTGCGCGCCGCGTTTTCCGGCGCCGATACGCTGCCGCGGCAGGTGAAGGAGCGCTTCGAGGCGATGGTGGCTGCCGGCGGCGGTAACGTGCGCCTGCTGGAAGGCTATGGCCTGACCGAAGCGGTCACGGCGATCATGGCGATGCCGGTGGACTGCTATCGCGAGGGTTCCATCGGCGTGCCGTTCCCCGACATGCGCGCCTGCATCTGCCGTCCCGGCAGCGAGGACGAGTTGGCCGTCGGCGAGGAAGGCGAGATCTGCATCAGCGGTCCGGCGTTGATGCGAGGCTACCTCGACCAGCCCGAAGCCACTTCCGAGGCGTTGCGCCGCCACGCCGACGGGCGGCTGTGGCTGCATACCGGCGACCTCGGGCGCCAGGATGCGGACGGCTTTTTCTATTTCAGCGTGCGCCTGAAGCGGATGATCAAGTCGTCCGGCTTCAACGTCTATCCGGCACAGGTGGAGGCGGTGCTCGACCGCCACCCCGCGGTGGCCGAAGCGTGCGTGGTCGGGGTGCCGGACCCCGACCAGATGGAGCGCGTGATCGCGTTCGTCGTCCTCCCGCGGCGTCAGACTAGTTGTCGCCTCTGAAATTTCTTAGTCAAGAAGCTCAGAGGTGTAAGTTGAAGATCAAACAAACGTATTCGTTGGCGTTTCGTGAGCAGGCGCTGGCCAAGGTATTTAGCCGTGGAAGTCGTACG
>DATKVA010000157.1:0-9932 GCA_035530315.1 Rhodanobacter sp.
TGCAGGACTGACGAGCATGAACGTGAACAGGAAGCGCATCGGCATCGTCGGCGCCCGCGGCCATACGGGCACCGAGTTGATCCGGCTGATCGCGGCGCACCCGGCGCTGGAACTGGCCTTCGTCTCCTCGCGCGAGCTGGACGGGCAGCGCGTGGACGCACACGTCGCCGAGTACCGCGGCGAGCTGCGCTACAGCGCGCCGGCACACGAGGCGCTGCCGCAACTGGGCGCCGACGTGGTGGTGCTGGCGCTGCCCAACGGCAAGGCCGTTGCCTGCGTGGAGGCTTTCGACAAGGCCGGTGTCGATCCGGTCATCGTCGACCTGTCGGCCGATTACCGCTTCGACGAACGCTGGTACTACGGCCTGCCGGAACTGACCCGCGACGCCTGGCGTGGCGAGCGACGGATCAGCAACCCGGGCTGCTACGCCACCGCGATGCAGCTGTCGATCGCGCCGCTGAAGGATCTGCTGGCGGCGCCGCCGGTGTGTTTCGGGGTGTCGGGTTATTCCGGCGCAGGCACCACGCCGTCGGACAAGAACGATCCGGAAAAACTGCGCGACAACCTGATGCCGTATGCGCTCACCGGGCATATGCACGAGAAGGAAGCCAGCCGGCACCTCGGCGTGCCGGTGGAGTTCATGCCGCATGTGGCGCCGCATTTTCGCGGCCTCACCGTCACCAGCAGTCTCTACCTGGCGCGCAAGATGAGTCGCGAGGAAGTCATGCAGCGCTTCCATGGCACCTACGACCACGAGCCGCTGGTGAACGTGCAGGACGAGGCGCCCTGGGTCAGTCGCATCGCCCACCGCCACCACGCGGAGATCGGCGGCTTTGCCGTCGCCGCCGACGGCAAGCGCGTGGTGATCGTGGCGACGCTGGACAACCTGTTGAAGGGCGCCGCGACGCAGGCGATGCAGAACATCAACCGCGCCATCGGCGTCGCCGAAACCACCGCCATTCCATTGTTGTAGGAGCGCACCCTGTGCGCGAAAGCTCTTTGCACAGGCCTGCCAAAAAGCATCGCGCACAAGGTGCGCTCCTACACACGTATTGAGGACTCCCACCATGACCCAGCCTCTCTGGCAGAAATCCGACATCAAGATCGACGCGAAGATCATGCAGTTTCTCGCCGGCGACGACGTGCTGCTGGACCGCGAATTCTTCCTGCACGACATCGCCGCCAGCAAGGCGCACGTCGAGGGGCTGGCCAACATCGGCGTGGTCAGTGCCGACGAGGCGGTGGCGCTGAAGCGCGAGCTGGATGCGCTGGCCGAGGATTTCACGAGCGGTGCGTTCGTGCTTGACGAGCGCTACGAGGACGGCCATTCGGCGATCGAGGCACGCCTCACCGAGCGGCTCGGCGACGCCGGCCGCCGCGTGCATACCGGGCGCAGCCGCAACGACCAGATCCTGGTCGCAACGCGGCTGTGGTTGAAGGAACAGCTAGCTACCCTGCAGTCGCATTGCCGTGCGATCGCGGACGTCTGCCTGGCGCGTGCGGCGCAGCCGGCATTGCCGTTGCCGGGCTACACCCATCTGCAGCGCGCCGTGGTGTCGTCCAGCGCGATGTGGTTTGCCGGCTTCGCCGAGGGGTTCATCGACAATGCGCTGCGGGCGCGGCAGACGTCGGCATGGATCGACGCCAACCCGCTGGGCACCGCCGCCGGCTACGGCGTCAACCTCAAGCTGGACCGCGAACACACGACCAAGGCACTCGGCTTTGCCCGCATGCAGATATCGCCGATCTACGCCCAGCTGTCGCGCGGCAAGTTCGAGATGGCGGTGTTGGAGGCGATCGCCAGCGCGTTGCTGGATCTGCGTCGGCTGGCGTGGGATCTGTCGCTGTTCACCACGGCCGAATTCGATTTCGTGAAGCTGCCGTCCGAATACACCACCGGCAGTTCGATCATGCCGAACAAGCGCAACCCGGACGTGGTCGAGTTGCTTCGCGCCAGCTATGCCAGCGTCGCCGCGGCGCGTACCGAGATCGAGCAGCTGCTGTCGCTGCCCTCGGGCTACCAGCGCGATCTGCAGTTTTCCAAGGGTTCGCTGTTCCACGGTTGCCGGCATGGCCTGGGGGCGCTGGCGCTGGTGCCGGATCTGCTGGCGCGCATGCAGTGGAACGAAGCGGCCATGCGCGCGGCGATCGAACCGGCGATGTATGCCACCGACGTGGCGATCGAGCAAGCCGCCGCCGGCGTGCCGTTCCGCGATGCCTACCGCGCCGCGGCGGAAACCGCGGCAACGGCGGGCGACGGACGCACGCCGGAGGGCAGCCTGGCGGCGCGCGTATCGCCCGGCGCAGGCCACGACCTGCGGCTGGACGAGCTGCGTCGTCGCCTCGATCGTCTGGACGTCTGAACGGAGCCGGCATGATGTCCGCATTCGACGAACTTCCCGCGCAGGCGCTGCCGCCATGGCGGCGTGCCGTGCTCAAGGTCGGCAGCAATCTGCTGGCGGCGGACGGCGGCGGCCTCACGCCGCGTTATGCCGAGGCACTGGCGGCTTTCGTCGCTGCCAGTCATGCCGAGGGGCGACAGGTGGTGCTGGTGTCCTCCGGCGCGGTGGCGGCCGGCCGCGCGCTGCTGCGCGAGCGCTCGACCGTCGGTCGCGACATCGCGGCGCGCCAGGCGCTGGCGGCGCTGGGCCAGACGCCGATGATCGCGTTGTGGCAAGCGCTGTCGGTGCAACCGGTGGCGCAGGTGCTGCTTACCCACGACGACCTGCGCAATCGCCGCCGCTATCTCAATGCCCGCGCCACCCTGCGCGGCCTGCTGGCGCTGGACGTGCTGCCGGTGGTCAATGAAAACGACACCGTGGCGGTGGACGAACTGAAGCTGGGCGACAACGACAACCTGGCCGCCATCGTGGCCGCGCTGGTCGATGCCGATCTGCTGCTGATCGCCTCCGATGTCGAGGCGTTGTACAGCGCCGACCCGCGCCGCGACCCGCTGGCCCAGCCGATCGCACGGGTGGAGGCGATCTCGCCCGAAGTGATGGCGATGGCCGGCGGCAGCGGCAGCAACGTCGGTACCGGCGGCATGCGCACCAAGCTGGAGGCGGCGACCAAGGCCGCCGCGGCGGGTATTCCCACCGTGCTTTTCAACGGACGTCATCTGGCGACGGTGCAGGCGCTGGCATCCGGCCGTCTGCACGGCACGCTGATCTGCGCGCCCGGCGGCCGCATGCAGGCACGCAAATACTGGTTGCGTCACGCGCCACCTGCGACCGGACACATCCACATCGACCACGGTGCGGTACAGGCGCTGGCCGGCGGTCGCGCCTCGCTGCTGCCGGGCGGCATCCTCGGTGCGGGTGGCGAGTTCCAGCGCGGCGATCTGGTGGAGATCCTGGATGCCGCGGATCGCCCGGTGGCGCGTGGCCTGAGCCAGTACGCCGTCGCCGAGGTACGCCGGCTCGCCGGCCGGCACAGTCGCGAGATCGAGGCCGTGCTCGGCTACAGCTATGGTGCGGAGGTGGTGCACCGCGACGATCTGGCCACCCTGCGCGACCCCGCGGCGCCTGCCGTGCGGACGCAGGCATGAGCCGCACGCGGCCCGGCCATCGGGGCGTTGCGCTAGCAGCCTGGCCGACCAAAGCCCGACAGGCTGCTAGCAGCCATCGATTGTGAACGGGTTGAATTTCAGTGTCGGTACCCCAAAACTTGAAAGGCTGAGCAAGCCACGTCTGAGGACGATGACCCAACTTCGAAAGTTTCAACAGCAAGCCGTACCGCCTTGGCGGCGTGCCGTCCTGAAGGTCGGCAGCAGCCTGCTCACCGCCGATGGCGGTGGGCTGGGCACCCGTTATGCACTTGGCCTCGCGCAGTTCATTGCCACCTGCCACACCTCCGGCCGGGAGGTCGTGCTGGTGTCTTCGGGTGCGGTTGCCGCCGGGCGCATGATGCTGCAGGACCATTGCCCCGAAGACACCAGCAACGCCGCGCGCCAGGCCATGGCGGCGCTGGGGCAGACGCAGACGGTGGCGCTGTGGCAGCGTCTGTTCGATCGCCCGCTGGCGCAGGTCCTGTTGACCCACGACGACCTGCGCGATCGCCGGCGTTACCTCAACGCGCGCGCCACCTTGAACGAACTGCTCAGGCACCGCGTCATGCCGGTGGTCAACGAGAACGATACCGTCGCGATCGACGAGCTCACGTTGGGCGACAACGACAATCTGGCCGCCATCATTGCGGCGCTGGTGGATGCCGACATCCTGCTGATCGCCACCGACATCGACGGACTGTACAGTGCCGACCCACGCAGCGATCCCGACGCGCAACCGATCAACGAAGTGCACGAAATCACCCCCGAGATCATGAGCATGGCCGGCGCTGCGGGCAGCCTGATCGGTACCGGCGGCATGCGCACCAAGCTGGAAGCGGCGGAGAAGGCGGCGGCAGCGGGTATCCAGACTATTCTGTTCAATGGTCGTGACGGCGAGGTGGTCAGCCTGCTCGCGCGGGACCTGCTGCAAGGCACCTTGCTGCGCACCAGCGCCAACCGCCTGCAAGCGCGCAAATACTGGCTGCGCCACATGCCGGCCGTACCCGGACAGATCCGCGTGGACGCCGGCGCCGCACGGGCGATCACGGAAGAAGGCGCGTCGCTGTTGCCCAGGGGCATCATCGACGCCGACGGCATGTTCCAGCGCGGCGACATGGTCGAGATCGTCGACGGCAGCGACGACGGCGTGCAGTACGTCATTGCCCGCGGCATCACCCAGTACGGCGCGGCCGAGATCAATCGCATCGCCGGCAGTCATACGCGCGAAATCCAGGATCGTCTCGGCTACAGCTACGGCGAAAGCGTCGTGCACCGCGACGATCTGGCCACCATCGACACCGGAGTCATCCCATGAATGCATCCGTGCGCGCCGCCGCGCTCCAATGCAAGGAGGCCGCCGTGCAGGTGGCCGCGCTTTCCACCGAGGCCAAGAACGACCTGCTGCTGGCGATGGCCGGCGCGCTGCAGGCGCAGTCGCCGGCGATCCTCGCCGCCAATGCGCTGGACCTGCAGGCCGCGCGCGAAAAAGGCATCGGCGCGGCCATGCTCGACCGCCTGGCACTGGACGAAGAGCGCGTGCGCGGCATTGCCGACGCGCTGCGCCAGATCGCCGCGATGCCCGATCCGGTCGGGCAGGTGACCCGCCGCGAGCAATCCGGCAAAGGCTTCACCTTCGAGCGCGTGCGCATTCCGCTGGGCGTGATCGCGATGATCTACGAGGCACGCCCCAACGTCACCGCCGATGCGGCGGCACTGTGCATCAAGGCGGGCAACGGGGTGATCCTGCGTGGGGGATCGGAGGCCGTGCGCTCGAACCAGGCGATCGCCGCCTGCCTGCGCGGCGCGCTGCGCGATGCCGGCCTGTCCGAACACGCACTGATGCTGCTGGACGACCTCAGCCGCGAGGCGATGCTGGAGCTGATGCAACTGTCGGACATCGTGGACCTGATCATCCCGCGCGGCGGCGAGGGCCTGATCCGCTTCGTTACCGAACATGCGCGCGTGCCGGTGATCAAGCATTACAAGGGCGTGTGCCATCTGTACGTGGATGCCAGTGCCAATCTGGACAAGGCACTCGATATCCTGATCGACGGCAAGGTCTCGCGTCCCTCCGCCTGCAACTCGCTGGAAACCCTGCTGGTACATGCCGACGTGGCCGCCGGGTTCCTGCCGCGCGCGGCCCGGGCATTGCGCGAGCGCGGCGTGGAACTGGTGGGCGACAGCCGCACCCGCGAGCTGTGTCCGGACATGGCGCTGGCCACCGACGAGGATTTCGCCGCCGAATTCCTCAGCCTCAAGCTGGCGGTGGGCATCGTCGACAGCGCGGACGCCGCGATTGCGCACATCCGCCGTTATGGCTCCGACCACACCGAAGTGATTGTCACCGAGGACAAGGCCGTGGCCGACCGCTTCATCCACGCGCTGCGTTCGGCGGTGGTGATGGTCAACACCTCATCACGCTTCAGCGACGGCGGCGAACTCGGCCTCGGCGCCGAAATCGGCATCTCCACTACCCGCCTGCACGCGTACGGACCGATGGGTGCCGAAGCACTGACGATCGAACGTTTCGTGCTGCGCGGGGACGGGCAGGTGAGGCATCCGGAGAGTCGGGCGTGAGGGGCTGGGTGGCTGTTAGCGGCCAAGAACCGCGGTCGCGGTGAGTTGCAATTCGTGCGCTTCAACATTGTGGTTCTGCCTGCCAGAGACGTTTCCCAAGTTGTGCAATGCAGTCACCGCAAGGACAACGACAGGGTGAGGACAACGTGAGCATGCCCACCGGCACAGTCCAGTAACTTCCGGGTTTCACGTGCAGCTTTGCAGGTACACGTCCAGGCGGCGCTACACCGTCGCGGGCGTATTCACGCCATCGTTCCGCACATAGTGGTTCCATCATCGCGACTGCATGAGTCGGCGCTGAGTATCAGCCGCAGATTCTTGCCGGTTTGAACGACGCCCGCGCAAGCCGGCGACACTCTCGCGCCAACACCAGAAGGACTCCACCATGATCAAGCGCATGCTTCCCCTATTGATTGGACTGTCGGTTTGCAATGTTGCCCTGGCGCAGGATGTGCCTGCTACCGCACAGTCGACGACCAGTGCCACCCAGACCACCACCACCACGGTTACCACGTGGACGGCCCAACCGCCCGCTGGAGCGTTGAGCCAGGACGCCATCGAGAGCGCGATCGCCAACGCCGGCTACAAGGAAGTCGAGGGCCTGAAGTTCAAGGACGGCGTGTGGCGCAGCAAGGCCCGCGGCGGCAACAAGGCATGGTCCAAGCTCTCGGTCGGGCCGGTCAACGGCAAGGTATATCCGGCCGATGCGCCGTCCAAACTCAACGCGGACGAGGTCAAGGCCAAGCTGGTTGCGACCGGCTACCAGAACGTCAAGGACGTGGAGTTCGACGAAGGTCTGTGGAGCGCTGCGGCTGAGACCGCGCGAGGCGACGATGTCAAGCTGTTGGTCGATCCGGACGATGGCAGCGTGGTGGCCAAGTCTCGCGATTGATGTGTCAAAAAATCGGGGCGGAGGAAGTCAAGCGCATCCATCCGTTTCGCTGCCCCAAGCCGTCGCTCCCGACTAAAACGACATCGACGGTCGCTGCGCCATGGCTGCCCGCCAGCGCTGCAGGTGCGGGTACTGCTCGTCGGGTTTGAGCTTGACCACGCGGGCGAAGTCCACGGCCACGACGGCTGTGATGTCGGCAATGCTGAAGCGATCGGCGGCGATGAACTCGTGATCGGCCAGGCGGTCGTCCAGCAGGGCGAAGAACTGCTGCGTCCTGGCCAGGCCGCGCTGCGCGAGTTCGGGAATCTGCGCATAGTCCACCGGCCCGGGCAACGCCCGGTTGGCCATTGCCGGCGTGCTGTTGCGCAGCGCCTCGGCAATGGCGAGCAGCCCCTCGAACTCGATGCGCCAGTTCCAGCTTGCGATCTCGGCCTTTTCCTGCGGTGTGCTGCCGAGCAGTGGTGGTTGCGGAAAGCGGGCCTCCAGCCAGGCGGTGATCGCGGCGTTGTCGGTCAGCAGCAGCCCTTCGTCGGTGCGCAGCGCGGGTACGGTGCATTGCGGGTTCAGCTGCCGGAAGTCTGCGCCCAGTTGCTCGCCGTGCCTGAGGTCGATCTCGACCGTTGCATGGGCGACGCCCTTCTCGGCAAGAAGGATCCTGGCGCGGCGTGGACTCGGGGCTGTCGCGCAGTCGTAGAGGGTGATCATGGCGGGGCCTTGGTGGTGGGGCGCGGGGCGTCAGCGCGGCGCAGCCAGTTTGTCTTGCGTCTTGGTGTCGAAGTCGGTGGCGTCGTGCCGCTCGTGCAGTTGGCTGGACGGTTCACCGCTGGCGCGGTTGACCATCCGGCCGCGTTGCACTGCCGGACGCTGGGCGATCAGATCCGCCCAGCGCACGACGTGGGTGTAGGTCTGGACCTGCAGAAACTCGCCCGCATCGTAGAGCAGGCCCTTGACCAGGGCACCGTACCAGGGCCATGTCGCCATGTCGGCGATCGAATAATCGTCTCCGGCCAGATACGTGTTGTCGGCGAGGTGCCGGTCGAGTACGTCGAGCTGGCGCTTGACCTCCATCGCGTAGCGGTCGATGGCGTATTCGATCTTGCTCGGCGCATAGGCGTAGAAGTGGCCGAACCCGCCGCCGAGGTAAGGTGCGCTGCCCATCTGCCAGAACAGCCAGGACAGGCATTCGGTGCGCGAGACTGCGCCGGACGGAAGAAAGGCGCCGAACTTCTCGGCCAGGTACAGCAGGATCGCGCCGGATTCGAACACCCGGATCGGCGCCGGCCCGCTGCGATCGAGCAGGGCCGGGATCTTGGAATTCGGGTTGATGGCGACGAAGCCGCTGCCGAACTGGTCGCCTTCGTCGATGCGGATCATCCATGCGTCGTACTCGGCGCCGCCGTGACCCAGCGCCAGCAGCTCCTCCAGCATCA
Organism: Rhodanobacter sp.; assembly: GCA_035530315.1. Lineage (GTDB taxonomy): Bacteria > Pseudomonadota > Gammaproteobacteria > Xanthomonadales > Rhodanobacteraceae > Rhodanobacter. The sequence goes on from DATKVA010000157.1 coordinate 8,447, forward strand.
CCGTGACCTTGACGCCGTTCGGCGTGGCCAGGGAATAGAGCTGCAGCGGATGGCGTCCCACCGGCAGTTCCTTGTCGTGGGTCGGGCCCGCGATCGGGCGGTTGATGTTCGCGAAGCGGCCGCCGCTGGCGTTCTTCCATGACCAGATCCGCGGTGGCGTGTAGGAGGACGAGTCATTCATGCGCTGATCTTCCAGCTTGGGGAGCGTGTGCACGATGGCTGTGCAAGCCGTTCCGGTGACGGCAGGGGTGGGGTTTCGCATTTTCCGTGCAGGCGGTCAGTCGCACATCGTGAGCCTGCAGTGGCAGCCTGCAGCATGCCTGGCCGATGCGTCAACCCGCTCACCGGAGCTTGTGCCGGATGACTTCCGAGAGCGGGCAACAGTCGCGCTCAATCGCTGATGTCCGGCTCGAAAAAGCTCCATCGCACGTCGGTAAACAGGGCCCTCATCGCTGCTTCGACGACGTTGATCGCATCGATCAGGTCGCGATCGCTGGCCACCGGCTGCATGCGTGCCTTGATCGCGACCATCACGTCGGGGCCCATCTGCAGGGTGATCAGGTTGAGCACTTCGGCCACTTCGGGGCGGCCTTCGAGGAAGCTCAGCAACTCGGCGCGGCGGCGCGGCTCCACGCCCTGGCCGATCAGCAGCGCTTTCACCTCGATCGCCAGCAGGACCGACATCACCAGCAGCAGCACGCCGATCGTCACGGTGCCGATGGCGTCGTAGATCAGGTTGCCGGTGAGCATGGTGGCGCCGACCGCCAGCGCGGCCAGCGACAGGCCGAGCAGGGCGGCCAGGTCTTCGCCGAAGATCACCAGCAGTTCGCTGGAACGCGTCTCGCGAAACCATGTCCACAGGTTCTGCCGATGGCGCGCCTTGTTCACTTCCACCATGCAGCCGTGCATCGACACGCTCTCGGCGACGATGCCGAACGCCAGCACGCCCAGCGCCAGCCACGGCCACTTCAGCGGTTCGGGCTGGGTCAGCTTGTGCAAGCCCTCGTAGACCGAGAACATGCCGCCGATGCTGAACAGCAGGATGGCCACGAGGAACGACCAGAAGTACAGCGCGCGGCCCCAGCCCAGCGGGTATTCGTCGGACGCAGGCCGCTTCGACTGACGCATGCCGAGCAACAGCAGGCCCTGGTTGCCGCTGTCGGCGAGCGAGTGCACCGCTTCGGCCAGCATCGCGCCGGAGCCGGTGACGAAGGCGGCGAACAGCTTGGCGACGAAGATCGCGAAGTTCGCACCGAGTGCGAGGAAAATCGCCTTCAGCGAATTGGCGTGACCGGACATGCGGTGTCGATCCTTGCGAGGGTAAGCCGCAGTCTACCAACGGGCTGCTAGGAGCGTGGGCGGTAGAAACGTTCGCGGCGAAAAGTCCTCTGCGCGAGGACAGTTTTTCGGCGATTTGCCGGCCCATAGTGGTTCTATGGGCCAAAAAGCGACGGAAAAATGGACCGCGCGGAGGGCTTTGCAGCCC
>DATKVA010000158.1:0-12395 GCA_035530315.1 Rhodanobacter sp.
GGCTGTGATTGTGCTCTCATCCATAGGCTGCGCCTCTCGTCGGGCTTGCATAGAGTGACTATGCGCACCCTCCGATAGACGCATCCTATGGCGATAGCCCAATCTCGCTATCCAAAGTTTCTACGGCCCACGCTCCTAGGCGGTCAGGCAGGATCGGGGCTGCCCATGAGGAAGGTTTCAGGTGGACGTTTCCAACCAGGTTTCGAGCCGTGCGGCGTCGTCTTCGCCGATTGCGATGATGCGATAGCCGGTCCAGACCTGCCCGGCGGAGGGCGCATTCTCGTGCCACTGCTCCTGTACACCCACTTCGATGTACTGCAGCGGCGTGCCGTCGTTGCCCGGCAGGGGCAGACGCAGTTGATAGATCGCCTCGCTGTTGGGCGCGGCGGGGCTGATCAGCAGCATGCCGGTGGCCGACAGGTTGCCGAGCTGGCCGAATGGCTGTTCCGTGATGACGTCGGTGACTGCAGCGGAGAAATTGACGGGTTTGCGTCGTGCCCGCCGTTGTTCGCGAGTGGACCGGTCGGCCCGGTTCATGGGGCGATCCCGGAGGTGATGGAGCGGGGTTGGTGACCCAGTTCCCGGGCCAGCGCGCGCCAGGCGTGGTCAAGCATGTCTTCGTGTTCCGCCGGCAGTTCGCGTACGCGGCCGTTGGCGATTTCCGTGGCCAGTTGCAGTTGCCCGAGCTCCTCCGCACGCTGACCGCTGCGAGTGGCAAACAGGCTGTGCCCGGTCAATGGCGAGTACCACACCAGCCTGCGGCGCTTGCCGCGGCCGCCGATCGGGGCGACAAACTCGAACCGGACCCCGGCATGCAGCACACGCAGATGCCGATGGATGCGCAGTACCTCCGTACTCGGCGCGGCCGTCGCGGCAGTGGCGGGCGGGCTGCCAGCCGGATCGTCGCCGTCGACCATCCGGGTGGTGCCCTGTTGGCGCCGTTCGCCCGGCGACTGGCGCCGCGAGAGTCGCGAAACCAGCGCATCGGCATCGAGTGTGTCGTTGTCGACGGGCGCGTTGCGGCTCGCGCCAAGCAGTTGCCGGGCCACCTGCAAGGCATCGTCGGCTTGCATGCCGATCTGGCGCAGGCCCGACTCCACTTCGCGCTGCAGCTTGGCCGCATCGCCGACCGGCAGGCAGCCGAGCAGTTGATCGGTGACCGTCAGCCGGGTGCCGAAGATCTCGCTGTGCTCGCCGTGACGCAGCAGCGTCAACGCCAGCACATCGGACCAGGTACGGTCGAGCAAGGCGACCAGCAGACGTTGCGGCGATGACCTTGCGTAGCGCTCGGTCAGCAGCGCGGTGGCGCGGTGGCGTGCCTGTTCGAGCTGTTCCAGGCCGTGCATCGCCTTCACCAGCCGGCGCTCGGCCTGCTGGGTCTTGTGCTGCAGTTGCGCCACGTACTTTTCGATGTCGTCCAGCAGGGCGGCATGAAGGCTGGCGCAGGGGGCTTCGCGACCGGCGCGCGCGATCAGTTGTTCCAGCCAGTCGCGCACGCTGCGATCGGCTTCGCCGCCGGTGTCGTCGAGCCATTCGCCGGCGATTTCGACAACCCTGCCCAACATCCTGCGGGCAGGATGCCGGGGCTGCTCGAAGAATTGGGGGTCGGCCAGTGCGGCGCGCAGCATCGGCAACTGCAAGCGGTCCAGCAGCAATTGTGCGTCGCTGTCCGGTGGCAGTTGCTGCGCGATCTGCTGGAACAGTCGCGTGATCAATTCCATCGTTTCGTCTTGCGCGGCGCTCAGGACGGCGCGAGGGGCCTGGGCGGGGCGTGCAACGCCGAGCTGGATGAGCAACTCCTCGTGCAGGCTGCGGCGATGCTCCGGATGGGGTTGTCCGGCAGGTCGGGTGAAATGTTCATGCAGCGCGGCGAGTGCGGCCTGCAGTTCCTCGTCGGTTACGCTGCTGCTGGTGGCGGACGGATTGGCATCCGGTGCGGCCCCCTGGTCCGTGGGTGATTCTGGCGGCTTGCCGGGCATGGCATCCTGGTTGCCGCGGTCCCTCGCGATGACAGGCGCAGCGGGCAAGGGGCCTGCTGGCTCCTTCGCACGATCGCGTCGCGCGGAGCTCCGCGGCACGGCGTAAGGACGCAGCCCCGGCAGGATGCCATTCGCGCGCAAGTGGGCATTGATCAGTTTGTGCAGGGATGTCAGTCCATCGATCAGGCTGCTCTCCAGACTTTGCAACAGCAGCAATTCGTGCTCGCGCGGCAGACCCAGTGTCTGGCTGGCCACGCTGAAGGCCCGGGCCATCGCTCGCGGGCCGACCGGCAGCGCATCCCCGGTCAACGGGGGCGAGGCGATCAGCGCCGCCAGCCGGTAACCCAGTTCGACCTGCGGCAGGCCGCCGCGAGCTTCACTGCGCGCGACCAGCTGATCCAGACTGGTAATCACTTCATGCTCAAGCGGATCGAGCAGGCTCAGCGTCTGCAGGGGCCCTGTGCTGGATTTCGGCACCGGCTGGCCAAGCCGGTCGAAGGCCTGGCCGATGTTGGCGATGAACTGCCGATCGAACGCATGGCGTTCGTTTTGCAGTTTCTGGCGAGTCGTCAGGTACAACTGCTGGTCGAGATGGCTGTGGGTGCGCTCGGCCTGCTGATGCAGCTGCATCTCGAAATGGTCCAGACTGGTCATCAGCAGTTCGTGCAGCCAGTCGCCGCACAGCGAACGCAATTCGCTCAGCAAACGCTGCGTTCGTGCCGGCCAGCGGGCATCGGGATGATCGACGGGATGGGTGCCGTCAAGTTGCATTGAACTGAATGTCTTGTCGCGCATGGCACCCTCCATCGAGTACCTGACAATTTCAGTCTATGCCGATTCCGCGGAATCCGCCCCACCTGCGACACAGTGTCAGACGAGGAAACTGGCGATCACGTCGTTGAGGAAGCGCTGGCCCAGAGCGGTGGTATGCAGCCGCTGCGGATCGTCATGCAGCCAGCCGCGCTGGCGGGCATGGGCCAGTGCCGGGGCAATGCTTGCAGCGGAAAGGCCGGTGCGCGCGGCGAAGTCGGCAAGCGGCACGCCATCGACCAGGCGCAAGGCGTTCAGCATGTACTCGAACGGGAGTTCGGCCGCCTCGATCATGGCGTCGCCGCCGATCCGCGCCGGGCCGGCGGCGGCTTGCAGATACGCGCGAGGGTGACGAGTCTTCCAGCGCCGGCGCACCTGACCGTTGCCGGCATCGCTCAACTTGCCGTGCGCCCCGGCACCGATGCCCAGGTAATCGCCGAAGCGCCAGTAATTGAGGTTGTGCGCGCAGCGCCGATCGGGCTTTGCATAGGCGGAGATTTCGTACTGGTCGTAGCCGGCGGCGGCGAGGTGCCGTTCGCAGGCTTCCTGCATCGCCCACGCGTGATCGTCGTCCGGCAATGGCGGCGGGTTGGCGGCGAAGGCGGTGTTCGGCTCCAGCGTCAGCTGATAGTGCGAGATATGCGCGGGCTCGAGCGCGCGCGCGCGTTCCACGTCGGCCAGTGCGCCTTCGACTGTCTGCTGTGGCAGCGCGTACATCAGGTCGAGGTTGATGTTGCGGTAGCCGGCGTCTTGCGCCGACTTCACCGCAGCCTCGGCCTCGGCCGCCGAATGGATGCGGCCGAGGCGCTTGAGCTTGTCGTCGTCGAAGCTCTGCACGCCGAACGAAAGCCGGTTCACGCCAGCCGCCAGATAGCCGTCGAAACGGCCATGCTCGACCGTGCCGGGATTGGTTTCCAGGGTGATCTCGCCGCTGTCGGCGAATGGCAGCCGCGCGCACGCGCCGTCCAGGAAGCGCGCCACCAGCTTCGGCTCGAACAGGCTCGGCGTGCCGCCGCCGAAGAACACGCTGACGATGGGGCGGTTTTCCAGCGCAGCGCCGAAGTCGCGGATGTCGGCATCCAGGTCGGCCAGTAGCACGTCGATGTAGTCGGCATACGGCGGCGGCGCGTCGCGCAGGCCGTGCGAGTTGAAATCGCAGTACGGGCACTTCTTCACGCACCACGGCATGTGGACGTAGAGCGACAGCGGTGGAGCGAGTAGCGTCATGGTGCCGGCGGAGGCGAGTCGGCGAGCCGCCCATGCAGCAAGGCCAGCGCCTGGCCGCGATGGCTCAGGCGGTTCTTCAGCGCGGGGTCGAGTTCGGCGGCGCTCAACGACTGGCCGTGCGGCAGGAACAGCGGGTCGTAACCGAAACCCTGCATGCCGCGTGGCGCGTCGAGGATGCGGCCGTGCCAGCGGCCTTCGACGATCAGCGGCGCCGGGTCGTCGGCACGGCGCAGCAGCACCAACACGCAGATGAAGAACGCGTTGCGTTGTGCGTCCGGCAGCCCCTGCAGTGCCTGCCGCAGGCGGGCGTTGTTGGCGGCGCTGTCGCCGTGGCCGCCGGCGTAGCGGGCCGACTGCAGGCCGGGCGCGCCACCGAGCGCGGGCACGCACAGCCCGGAGTCGTCGGCCAGCGCCGGCAGGCCGCTCGCCTGCGCGGCATGGCGTGCCTTGAGCAGCGCGTTCTCGACGAAGCTCAGGCCGGTTTCCTCGGCGTCGCCGATGCCCAGGCTCGATTGCGCGATCACCTCGAAGCCGCTGTCGGCGAGCAGCGCGTCGAATTCGGCGAGCTTGCCGCGGTTGCTGCTGGCCAGAACGATGCGTTGCATGCCGGCCTCAGTCGCCTTGCGTCAGGGCGCTGCGCTGCGCGGCCACCAGTTCGCCAATGCCTTTTTCGGCCAGCGCCAGCATGGCGTCCATTTCCTCGCGGCGAAAGGCGTGGCCCTCGGCGGTGCCCTGCACTTCGATCAGACCGCCGCCATCGTTCATCACCACGTTCATGTCGGTGTCGCAACTGGAATCCTCGGTGTAGTCGAGGTCGAGCACCGGTACACCTTGCCAGATGCCGACCGACACGGCGGCCACCGCGCCGACGATCGGATTGCGCTTGAGCTTCTCGCGCTGCATCAGCACGCTCACCGCGTCGACCAGTGCCACGTAGGCGCCGGTGATCGCCGCGGTGCGGGTGCCGCCGTCGGCCTGCAGCACGTCGCAGTCCAGCGTGATCACCCGTTCGCCCAGGGCCTGGCGGTTGACGCAGGCGCGCAGGCTGCGCCCGATCAGGCGCTGGATCTCCATCGTGCGTCCGCCCTGGCCGCCGCGCGCGGCTTCGCGCTGTGTGCGGGTGTTGGTGGCGCGCGGCAGCATGCCGTATTCGGCCGTCACCCAGCCTTCGCCCTTGCCGCGTAGCCAGGCCGGCGCGCGATCCTCGATGCTGGCGGTGCACAGCACGCGGGTGTCGCCGAAGCTCACCAGCACCGAACCTTCGGCGTGACGGGTGTAATGACGTTCAATGCTGACGCTGCGCAGCTGGTCGCTGCCGCGGCCACTGGGACGGGTGACGGAATTCATGCTGTGATTCCTGATGTCGCTTGGCCGGATTGGGCAAGACGGGGCGTGAGAGTTTACCATTGCGCTCTTTTCCCCCTGTTTGGATGGCCCGCGATGATCCGCAGCATGACGGCCTATGCCAGCGCCGAAACCACCGGTTCCGCCGGCACGCTCAGTTGCGAGTTGCGCACGGTCAATCATCGCTATCTGGAACTGAGCCCGCGCCTGCCCGACGAGTTGCGCGGTTTCGAGTCGCTGCTGCGCGAGCGCATCGCGGCAAAGTTGTCGCGCGGCAAACTCGACCTGGCCGTGCGCCGCACCAGCGATGCGCGCAACGGGTCGCTGCAGGTCGACCATGCGCTGCTGTCCCGCTTGTCGGAACTGAACCTGGATCTGGCCGCGCGGTTTCCCGGCATGCAGGTGGAATTCACCGAACTGTTGCGGTTTCCCGGGGTGCTGCAGCAAAACGCAGCCGACCCCGAGTCCCAGCAGGCGGCCTTGTTCGACGTACTCGACCGTGCGCTGGATGCACTCACCGCAACGCGCGAACGCGAAGGCGAGAAGCTGGGGGAAATCCTGCGCGACAAGCTCGACAGCATCGAGCGCGTGGTCGCCGACGTGCGCGGCTGGATGCCGGAGATACGCGCCGCCCTGCGCGCGCGACTGGAAGCCCGGCTGGCCGACCTCAAGCAGCCGGTGGAGCCGGGCCGGCTGGAACAGGAACTGGTGCTGCAGATCACCCGCACCGACGTCGACGAAGAGCTCGACCGGCTCGACACGCACATCGGCGAGACGCGCCGCGTGCTCGGCCTGGCGGAGCCGGTCGGCCGCCGGCTGGATTTCCTGATGCAGGAGTTCAACCGCGAGGCGAACACCCTGGGCTCCAAATCGGTCGATGCGCGCAGCACCAATGCCGCGGTCGAGCTGAAGGTGCTGATCGAACAGATGCGCGAGCAGGTGCAGAACATCGAATGATGTCCAGCGATATCCCGTAAGGTCGCTCAAACCCGCACTGTGTCTACGTTTTAGCACTTATTGTGCGCTCGTAACGTCTTGCTGAAACCCCCAGAATCCGGTAAAAAGGTTGTACCCACGGTTGTACCCACAGGTACGAAACGTGGCATTTTGTGGGTACAAACAAAAGGACCGTTCATGGGCAAGCTTACAGACGCGGCCATCCGTAACTGGATCAAGACTGGCGAGTTGTTCGAAGGGCGTAGCGATGGCGACGGGTTGTCCCTGCGTTACCGGGAAAGGGACGGTGCTCCGCGTTGGCTGTTCCGCTACCAGTTCGCTGGTAACGCACGCGTTTTGCAACTAGGAAGTTACCGTGATCTGTCGCTCGCCGACGCGCGCAAGGCTGCCAAGGAAATGCGGGCGCGTGTGACGCTGGGCTTCGACGTGGCGGCACAGAAAAAGGAGCGCAAGCGCACGGCCGTCGCAAAGCTCGAGGCGGCGCGGTCGGTGGTGACCATGTCCATGCTGGCCGATGAATACTTCGAGGCTCGCATCCTCGGCCATTGGAAGCACCCCAATATCGTGCGTAGCCGTATCGAGCGAGACATCAAGCCAGCCATCGGCAAAATGCCCGTTGGCGAAGTTCGCCCGAAGCACATTGACGCCATGCTGAAAGGCGTCGTCGCGCGCGGCGCTCCCACCATGGCGAACGACGTCTTGCGCTGGGTAAAGCGGATGTTCGACTACGCGCTCAAACGCGAGATGGTGCCGAACAACCCTGCCGCTGCGTTTGACCCGTCAGATGCGGGTGGCAAGGAGGAAGCTCGCACACGATGGTTGACCCGCTCCGAGCTGTCCCAACTATTGACCGCGCTGAAGAGCGCGAAGGGTTGGACGTATGAGAATTCCCTGACGGTGAAGTTGTTGCTGATGCTTGCGGTCCGCAAATCGGAGTTGGTCACGGCGCGGATCGCCGAATTTGATCTGGATGCCGGCGTCTGGCACCTGCCAGCCGACCGTACAAAGACCGGCGCTGCCATCGATATCCCGTTGCCACGCCAAGCCGTTGCCTTGCTGGGCGAACTGGTGAGACTGGCGGGAGGGAGTGCATGGTTGTTGCCAGCGCGCAAGATGCAGACGCGGATGTTCCCTCATATCGACCCAAACACCATCAACGCAGCGGTGGCCAAGAGCATCCGGCCCCTGATGGGCGGTTGCGAGCCTTTTACCATCCACGACTTCAGGCGTACAGCGCGCACGCACCTGGAAGCGCTTGGAACGTTTCCGCATGTTGCCGAGCGTTGCTTGAATCACAAAATCAAAGGTGTTGAGGGTGTCTACAACCGCCATGATTACTTTCAGGAGCGCAAGGCCGCCTTGCAAGCGTGGGCTGATTTGCTGACAGAGCTTGAATCTGGCGATGGGGGCAAGGTCGTACCGATCCCGCGCAAGTCTGCGCGAGCGCGAACGTATTAGTACTGCCGCCGTAGGGCGGTGATTCAAGCCTAGACGAGGTTGTCACTTGACAACCTAGTTTTTCAAATCCATACTGGAGTTGCTGAATGGCCCGTCCTCCGCATGCGAAGAGGGAAATCGAGGAAGCAATCAAGCACGCGGAAGCCGAAGGTTGGCGCGTCAAGGTAGGAGGCAGCCACGCTTGGGGCAAGATTTACTGCCCCTACAACGATCACGACTGCCGTTGCGGTGAGTTCTGCATTACCAGCGTGTGGAGCACCCCCAAGAACCCCGGCAATCACGCCCGCGCACTACGGCGGGTTGTGGATAACTGCACGAATCGCAAGCGGCTGCGCGATGCCGGCTCGATAGTCGAGGACTAACCATGGAATACACCTTCACCCTGAAATACCAGCTCCATGAGCGAGACAGCGATCTGGACGCCTTGGTGGAACGCCTGGGCGAAGCAGGTTGCGACGATGCGATGGTGGGAATCGGACAGCCGGGTCGGTTGGCGTTGGAGTTCACCCGCGCGGCCGATAGTGCCCAAGCTGCCGTGCGCAGTGCGCTGGCTGACGTCAAGCGCACGGTTCCGTCCGCGCGATTGATTGAGATGACACCGGATTTCGTCGGTCTTACCGATGTCGCGGAGGCCGTTGGTGTATCGCGTCAGAACCTACGCAAGCTCATGCTTGCCCATGCCGGCAGTTTTCCACCGCCCGTGCACGAGGGCAGCGCCTCGATCTGGCATCTCGCGGAGGTACTGACCTGGCTGGATGCCAAAGGGGGCTATACGCTGGAGCGGAGCACGCTGGAAGTGTCGAGGATTGCCTTGCAGGTCAATCTCGCCAAAGAAACGCGGCAGCTTCCGGCAAAACAGGCTCGACAACTCGGTCAGCTCATTAGCTGACGAGCCCTCGCGCGAGGGTCGCAGCAGTGCGCTGAACAACTTTGAAGGGTGCAGGGAAGAATCCGATGTCGACGAGTGTCAAGAAGCGAATCACGGTGCGGGAGTTGCGCGAGCACCCGGAACGCTACCCCCACATCACGCAAGCAGCGGAATCGTTTAAACCACTGGTCGCGCGCTTCCTGGCTGCGAAGAAGGAAGCCGAGCAGGTCTTCGAGAATCTGCGTGGCGCCGACATGGACGAGGCGGTGGCCTACTGCCGCGAGCACCCGCTCAGCCCGGAGGCCGTCGCGGTGTTGATCCATGTTGCGCGTCGCGCGCAAGTACTGGAAAAAGCCCGGGCTGCGGCATCGACCAAGCTTGCCAATGACCCCAAGCAAGCCGCCATGCGCGAGGCGTACAAACATTGGCAGGATTGGCGCGCTGGCCGTACCGTGCACAAGTCCGCTGCCGCGTTCGCCCGCGCCATCGTCGCCAAGCACCCTGTCATCCAAAGCCCGATGACCGTGCAGCGCTGGGTCACCGCCTGGTCCAGGCAAGCCAAAAGTATGCAGTGAGCTGGCTGCGTATACATCGTGCCGGCTGCGTATATCTCGTGCAGGCTCAGGTGATGAATCGCGCGCGCAGATGTAGATAGTAGGCATCGCCTCGTTCAAAGGCCGCCCACGCAATTCAGCGCGAGCGCATAAGGACCACGCGATGCAACCCAACCCTATCTCCGCGATCCCAGCCAACCTCGTTTTGCTTCGCCTGCCGCAAGTCAAGGCCCAAACCGGGCTGAGCCGCTCCGAGATCTATCGCCGCATCGCCATGGGTAGCTTCCCGGCGCCGATCAAGATTGGCGAGCGCGCGAGTGCGTGGAGCTCCGTAGAGATCGAACGCTGGATCGCCGAACGCATCGCACAGCGCGATGCGAAGACGGTGGCGTGAACGCCCAAAGCAAAGTTCAGGGCATCCGGTCGGAGGCTCCGACGTGGATCCACACTATTCATTTGATGCTTGCTTGCACTGGCGCGCATATCCGTTAACGTGCGCTGTGCATTGGCAGAAGGAGAGCTTGTGAAACTTTCGCTTTGGTACGTGCCAGGGACCGACGAGCAGGTTGCCACCGCGACAAAAGCGGCGGAGGAGGAACTGGAGAAGCGTAGGGTAACGGTCGAGGATGCCTTCAACGCGACGGTTGAGCTCAACGACCTCGATGATGAAGCGGACATTGCGCAGATCATGCCGCAGCTGCTGGCGGTGAGTGCCTGGTATGCGGCCGAGGATGCGGCGTTCGAGACGCTGGCCCGTCTGACGGGCGAATGGCCAGTACAGGGGTCGATGATCGCCGTCGAGCCGAATCGCAAGAAAAGCTCCCTCCGATAGCCCAACGCCTATGCGTTGATCGGCCGTCGCGTCGTCCTGGCGCGACGGTCCCCCTCGGCCGGAGCTCACGATAATGAAAACCCTCGTTGTCGCCAATCAGAAAGGCGGCGTGGGAAAGACGACCCTGCTGGTGCACATGGCGCACTATGCGGCAGAAGCCGGAAACCGGGTACTGGTCATCGATCTGGACCCGCAGGGCAACACCACCAGCAGTCTGGAGGCCTTCGCGACCGACATCGTCGCGTCCGCACTGTTCAAGCCTCAATCGATCGCCCTGAAGCACAAGCCTGAGCACCGGATCACCTTGATTGGGGCCGATAGTGTGCTGCTCAATGTCGACCGCGCCCCATTGGACACGACCCAAGCCTTTGTCGATCAGGTGCACCGTCTCTCAGACTCCGCGCCATTCGATTTTTGCCTGATCGACACCGCGCCGGCATTGGGTCTGCGCATGGTGGCGGCGGTCACCGCAGCGAACTACGTCATCTCGCCGATCGAGCTTGAGGCCTACAGCACCGAGGGTATCGCTTCGATGCTGAAGACCATCTACGGCATCCGCCAGAAGTTGAATCCCGGTCTGCAGTTCCTGGGCATGCTGCCCAGCCGGGTGAATGCACACAGCCCGGCGCAAAAGGCCAACCTGGTCGATCTACTCAAGAGCTACCCCGATCTGGTCGTGCGCAAGGCGATCACGCAGCGAACCAGCACCGGCGAGGCGGCGGGCGCGAAGAAGCCTGTTTGGGCCATCCGCAAGACATCCGCACGCGACGCGGGCCACGAGATGAAGGTTGTGCTCGCGCACATCATCGAAAAAATGGGAGGACTGCCGTATGGCGCTTGATCTTTCTTCGCTGAGCGACATCAGCGCGCTGATCCGAGGACAGGATACGGGCAAAGGTATCCGCAAGGTCAAGGTTGATGCGATCCAGCCAGACCCGAACCAGCCGCGCAAGGCGTTTGACGAAGGCGCGCTTGCCGAGCTCGCCGCGAGCATCCAGTCGATCGGCATCATCCAGCCGCCGGTGGTGCGGACTCACGACGACGGTTACCTGCTTATTTCCGGAGAGCGACGCTGGCGCGCCGCGCGTCAGCTCGGCTGGGAGAAGGTCGACGTCATCGTGCGCGATGATCTCAATGCACATGCACAGCTGGTCGAGAACATCCAGCGCGAGGCGTTGAGCCCCTGGGAAATCTATCGCGTCATCGCAGCGGAACTGGATGCCGGTACCACGCAGGCAGAGCTGGCTCGGGCGCTCGGGAAAAGCGGTGGCTGGGTAGGCGCGTATGCCGCAGTCGGCAAGATGCCGCAACCTTTCGTGACGATGCTGCGCGAAGGTCGCGTTGCCGACATCACGGCGTTGGCACAGCTTTTCCGGTTGCACAAGGACATGCCCGATGTGGCGAGGCAGTTGCTCGATTCCACTGGACTCGTTACGCGGCCGATGATCACAGCGGCTTCAACTGCCGCGGCAATGCATCACTCTCCCGCAGGGTTGAACCCGGCGTGCCCCGAAACTCCAGCGCCCTTTGCGTTCGGTGAGGAGATCGTCGGCACCGCGCCTACAGCACCCGGAGAGGGCATTGCGCGTGAACATGCCACCTCCAGACCACTTGGCAAATCGACGACGGTGCCGCCTGTTCCGTCAGCCCGGCGCCTGCCGATCCGTATCTGCGCCAGTTTCGCAGGTGCCATCTGGACCGTTGACTACACCCGCCAGCAAGGAGGCGCCAACGGCACCGTCGCTGTGATGCTCGAGGGTGAGGATGGCAGCAAGCGCTACGCGCCCCTTGAGAATCTCAGGCTGCAATCCATCGAGTGCGCTTGAATGGAGCGTCGACTTGCATCGGATCCGGCGGCCGGTGTGCTGAACGAATCTCGCTCGGATTGTGTAGGGCCGTCATCGCTTATAGAGACGCAAGGTGCGGCCATGGCCGACAGCCTTAGGCCGAGCTGTCTACTCAGACCGCTTGAACTGCCGTTCGGTATTGATCCGAGAGAGACCGCGTCGGGCGCCCCATGGGCCCTCATCGGAGGACCCACTTTCGTCGAAGCAGAGGGCTGCAATCTTCAGCATGCTGAAGAATTTTCGAGGAGGAATGAGCTAGTGCAGGATAGGGTTGCCGGCAGCAGTTGGGCCCATTCGGGCTTCTCATTCCTCCTCGCGAGCTGGCCATGGCCACGCTGAAAACTCATTGCAGCGATGAGGCCAAGGCTCGATTTCGCGCGTTTGCCGCCGGCTCCGGTTTGAGCGAAGCCATGCTGCTGAGGCGTATGGTCGCGGCCGTGATCGCCCAGGCTGGCAACGGCGCCGCCGCGGTGCCCACGTCGGATATCGGCGGTGGGCGAGGGGGTCACGGTGGGCGAC
>DATKVA010000159.1:0-2270 GCA_035530315.1 Rhodanobacter sp.
ACCGCGATCGAGGCGTACGTCGCTCACCACAACATCCAACCCAAGCCTTTCATCTGGACCAAGAGCGCGCGCGACATCCTCCAGAAGGTCATCCGCGCCAACAACCGCTTAAGTTCCAAACAGAATGCAGCACTACACTAGTGGATGCCGATGCCCACGCCCACGCCGAAGTGGACGTTGCTGCGGCCGCGACTCATTTCGTCGGCACTCCACACGTGTGCCTGCGCCACGCTGACCAGCGGAAACACGTAGTTGGCCTCGCCGACCTTGCCGGCGCGGCTGCCGTTGAGCCTGCCGCTTATCGTCATCAGCGCGCCGGCCGGGTAATCGAGCGGTTCCACGAAGCCGGACATCACGGCGATGAAGCGGCCGTTGCCGCTGTCGTTCGCCCTGGGGCGCTGCGAGGAATCCAGCGGGTAAGCCAGCAACTCGATCTCGCTGTGGTCGGCCAGGTTGGTGACCTGCACGATGCGTCCGCCCCAGATCACCGCATTGCCGGCATAGCGTTCGGGTGTCTGCGCCACCTGGAACGGGGCGGCGGTGATGGCGGCGGCGTTCTTGTAGATCGGTGCCGGTGCACAGCCGGCCAACACCAGCAGGGCGGACGCCAGGACAAGGCGGATCAGGGTGGCGGGCAAGCGGGTACGCATGATCTTCGCTCCTGGCGGAAGGCTTGAGGATGCGCCGAGCTTAGCGGCGACCCGGTGTCCGTGGTAGTCGGGAGGCAGGCAGCGGACTGGGCGTGTTCAGCATGCTGCCGGCTTCGTCCAGCAGCCAGTCCAGCTTCCAGCTGGCCGGGTGCTCCTGCGACAGCAGGCCGGCCAGCGCACGTAGCGGCTCGCGCAGGGTGTCGTCGAGCTTCCACGGTGCGTTGAGGATCACCATGCCCGAACCGTTCAGGCGCAGCGGCGAATCGTCCGGATGCACCAGCAGTTCGGCGCGCAGCACGCGCTTCGCTCCGCTGCGCTGCAGACCGCGCAGGAACGGCTGCACCTGGCTGCGCAGCTTGATCGGATACCACACCGCGTAGACCCCGCCGGGCCAGCGCTGCATGGCCGATTTCAGCGCCTGCTCGATCAGCCTGTATTCGACCGGCCTGGCATCGGCGTCCTGTACCTCGTACGCGGGGTCGATCAGCACCAGGCCGCGCTTTTCCTTCGGCGGCAGCAGAGCCTTCAGTGCCTCGTAGCCGTCGCGCTGGTGCACGTGCACGCGCGGGTCGTGCTGGAACAGGGCACGCAGGCTGGCCGCTTCGTCCGGGTGCAGTTCGCACAACTGTGCGCTGTCGCCGGGCCGCAGCCGCCGGGCGACCTGCAGCGGCGAGCCGGGGTAGCATTTCAGTCCGTCGTCATTGCCGGGCAGGGCCAGGATGCCGTCCAGCCAGCGGCGCAGCAGCGGCGGCAGGCTGGGTGCCGAAGCGGCGGCTCGCGCCTGGTGCAGATCGGGAAACAGCAGGCGCGCGATGCCGTCTTTGTACTCGCCGGTCTTGCGCGCCTCGACGCCGTCCAGTGCATAGCTGCCGCGGCCGGCGTGCGTGTCGATGTAGCAGAACGGACTCGGCTTGGCCTGCATCGCCTCGATCAGCGCAAGCAGCACGGTGTGCTTGAGGACATCGGCGAAATTGCCGGCGTGATAGGCGTGGCGATAATTCATCGGGCCAGTATAGATGCCGTATCGCGCTACTGAAGGCCGTTTCGCGAAATTTCGCGGTGACCCGGCGAGCCGGCGGCCACGGTTTTCAGGTCGCCTTTACACGGTCAGGCGCATACTGCGCCAGTTGCATCGTGCAACCACCAAAGGAGACCGTCGTCATGAATATTTCGCGCAAGTCCCTGGTTTCGCTAGTCGGTTCATTGGCCCTCGTCATGGCGGTAAGCAGCGTGGCCAGCGCCCAGAGCAACCAACCGGGCAGCATGAATGGCATGGGCGCCATGGGGGCCATGCATCCCGGTCATCAAGGCATGATGCGTGCCAGAAATGTGCTGGGCAGGCACCTGATGCCGGCCACGGTGACCGAAGTGAACAAGGAAACCGGCATGGTCTCGGTGAACGCCGAAGGCATGGAACTGAAGGTGCATTTTCCACCGGCTTCGGTGGCCGATCTGAAGGAAGGCGACAAGATCACGCTGCATCTGGCCTACAGCAAGCCGTGATTCGCCAATAGCTGCCCTCCACATATTGAGGCGGCAGGCGGTACAGGCGGCATGTGGGAGCGGCTTCAGCCGCGATGCTCTTGGCTTGGTCAAAGCAAGAGCATCGCGGCTGAAGCC